>JACMJB010000036.1 GCA_014380815.1 Armatimonadota bacterium | reverse complement strand
TCAGCGATGCGATGCAGCAGGTCGCCACCGAGGCGCAGGCGGTCACGCTGGCCCGCCAGGAACTCGCCGATCAGGAGATCGCCGGGCTTGTGGGGACCCCGCCGGTCGCGCCGGTCGCACGGCCCGCGGCTCAGCCCGTGGCAAAATCTCTGCTCGTCCCGCAGACGCCGGTCCAGGAAGCTCCACGGGAACAGCAGGTCGGTCAGAGTCAGGGGCGGCAGTGGTGGCGGAACACCTAGGAAACGTCAGAATGCGCCAGGACTCCAGGACTCTGTAATGAAAATTTTTCCTCAGGACCTGCGTGAAAGCTACCACGGGGAGGTTATTGTTCTGCGGTCGAACTATGGCGGCGCGGCGACCTCGGAAACCAGAGCGCTGACGGGCGCGCACACCCAGACCAGGAAACCGGTCGGGCGTCTTGGTAGACTCTGGCTTGGCAAGCTGCCGTTCACCTCTGACCAGGCAGAGATGGCGCTGCCAGCATCCGCCACGGCAACCCAGGGAATCGCCTGGCTTTCGCAGATTATGCTGACCGGCGTGGGGGGGTTGGTAGCCGCGATGCTCCACAAGAACGGAGTTTGCACTGTCCCAGAGGCGTGGGCGCTGACGGCACTTGCCGGCGGAGTGCTGGGCTATCCCAGCTTCGTTTTGTGGCCACGTGCTGCTCTGAAAGGTCTTTACAGTAGGCCGCTCAGCGTCACCGAAGTGGAAGGACTGATGCCCCGTGCTCAAACCGAGCTTGAACGCGCGTATCTGGGGCTGGTACGTGAAACGATCCTGCAACCCGTGCCAGAGATAGCGGCGGCGGATGTCCGGGTGGCGATCCAGGCACTGGGGCAGGCGGTAGACGCCCTGCCATTGGTGGAATCCGCGCCGGTGGACACGAATGCACTTCGCGGCGAGGCCGCCTCGCTCCGGACGCAGGCGCGGCAGGAGGGCGACCGGATTATCGCGGATTCGCAGGAGAACCGGGCCGATGCACTGGAACGTCGCGCCGATTCTGCGGACCGCTCCGCGCAATACGCCCGCCGAATTCAGGCACTGCAGGAGGAGATCGCCGCGCAGATCGCCGCGACACGCCAGGACTTATCGGCGTTCTGCGCGGATGGCGGCGGGGCGGCAGTCAACAGTGCCTCCCTCGCCCACCTTGCCGATACCGGCAGACGCATCGCAACCGTTGCCGTCAGCGCCGCCCGCGCCCGCGCGGAACTCGATGGTGTTTTTGCCACCCCGCCCTCCTTCACCGAATCCGCGGACTGGAAACCGACACTGGCTGCCGAAGAACCGACTGCTCAGAACCTTCAAGTGACGATAAAATAAATCAAATGACTGACATTACCAACGGAACCCCCCCACCCGCCCAGACACCTGCCGCGCCCACGCCACCTGGCCCCTCTTCCCTGCCCACCGGGGCGGGACCAAGTGCCCGCGCCGCCGCCGCGGATGACCAGAAGCTGAGGGGCGTATCGCGCTCGCTGATCATCGGGGTAGGTGGAACCGGGCACAAGATCATGCTCGATGTGCGGGAGCGGCTGCTGCAAAAGTACGGCAATCTTGACAAGCTGCCGATCGTCTCGTTTCTGCTGCTCGACACCGACCAGGCGATCTTCGGCAAGAACCCGAATTACAGTGATGCCGCCAATCTTGACAACGCCGACAAGATTCACATGAGTGTCTATGGGGTCGAGAACCTGCGAAGGAACCTGCGCGAGTATCCGCACCTGCGCGACTGGCTCGACCCCCGAACGCTGTCCGGCGACATTCACCAGGGGGCGGGGGCGGTTCGCGCGCGCGGACGCCTGGCCTTTTTCTGGAACTATGACGCCATCTCCAAACGAATTCAGGAGGAGGCGGTCGAGATCACCAAGGACTCCAGCAAGGCCGCGGCAATCCGAAACGGCCTCCAGGTTTCGGAGGGCGTGACGGTATATATCGTCGGGTCGTTGCTGGGGGGCACGGGGTCTGGTATCTTTCTGGACCTTGCGTATGGTGTCAAGGAACTGCTCAAATCACAGCGCATGCTGGAGACCGTGGGTATCTTCTCGATTCCGCCGAACACCTCAGCGGTCGCTGTGGACAACCGGCCCAACGCCTACGCCAGCCTGCTGGAGCTAAACCACTACACCGATTCGTCCACCGCTTTCACCGCCCAGTACAAGGCCGACCAGCCCTCCATCGAGAACGCGGACCCGCCCTTCCGTTACACCTATCTGGTGGATACGTCGTCGCCGTCAGCCAACCTGGGCAGCGTGGACCGCCTCGTGGAGATGGTCGGGCACAGTATGTTCCTCGATTTGACCAGTGAGTTCCAGCGGCAGAAGAAGAGCAACCGCGACAACTTCGACCAGTTCCTCACGAACCCCGATGACCTGGGGTGCCCCCAGAACTACCTCTCGATGGGGCTTGCCGCCATCCACTTTCCCAAGGAGAAAGTTCTGGACGCCTGCTCTGCCCGTCTCGCCCGGCAGATCGTCACCCGCTGGACAGAGCCGTTGCAGCGCGTCGCCAACATCGGCGCGTTCACGGAGACTGAGATCGGGCGGCTGGGCATGGACCCGACCGAGGCGCAGCGGCAGATCACGATTGTCAGCGCCGAGTCGGGTGAGCTTCTGCGCGATGCTGCCGCCGGTTACTGGAGCGGCGTCAACCGTCAGTACGAAACGGCGTATCCCGGACACGGGCGCGTGACCGAGTTTCTGACCGCCAAGCAGAAGGAGCAGGAGGTCAAGCTGGTAGACAACGACCCGAACCCGGACCTTCTGGGCAAGCGTCGTCAGAACCTGGGCGAATATCTGTTTCAGATCCAGCAGAATCTGAGCGCGCTGATCCCGGTCAAGGAGCGGGCACTGCGGGGCTTTATCAGCGACTGTGTCAACGACCCGAACCGCCGTCATGGGGTCGCGCGGGCGTTTCTGGACCAGGCAAGCGAGCGGTTTCGCTCCTATGGTGATCAGTTAAGCAAGCTGAGGGATCAGGCCAAAGACACGCTCGCCCCCACGGCGGGCGAGCGCGATGGTCAGCTTGGCGAGATCCACAGGCTGGCGGGCGACGCAATGCTGACGCTGATCATGGGTGCCAAGAAGCGCGAGATTGACGAAAAGAAGGATGCTTTTCTTCGCTACGCCCGGCAGTGGGACACGACTTTTATTGACATTCGCGCCATGGAGGCAGCAATTGCCTTTTACGGCGCGATGACCGGCGTGGTGGACCGACTCAAAGAGGAGATGGACGCCTACATCGAGCGGATGCGATCGCTGGAGGCGTTCTTCCGAAAAGAGGAGCAGACCGCCGTCGAGAACCCGGTGGATGTGAACGGGGCGATCCTGTTTGACCGGGGGCGGCGGATCGAACTCGACAATGGCGTCACGTCCTACGTGGATGGGGATATTGACAAACGGTACGCGGCCTATGTCGGCGACGGCGCGGCCCCCGACAACGCCGCCGTAAACACCGCCAGCGCGCAGACGCTGGAGGAACTGGGAACCTCGGGAAATATCTACGGGATCAGGGACAGCGATCTAAACCGCATCAAGGATGTGCTGACCAACCGCGCCCGCGCCGTCTTCACGCCCGTTGCCAGCGAGTCGGTCCTGGACAAGTTCTTTGAAAAATTCGGACAGGGCACGGACCGCTCGGTGGAAGAATTGCGCCGCGTCTACTCGCTGTCTCAGCCGTTTATTCACCTGCAGGAGAACGCCCCGAACTACAAGCATCACCAGAACAAGGAACAGACGATCGTCGGCCTGATGCACGGGTCCGAGGGCCGCACCGATGGGGAGAGTCGCTTTCTAAGCATGCTCCGCGACACCGTTCAGGGAATCCGCGATGGGCAGATGAGCAACGCGAACGAGCAGCATCAGGTGCTGTTTTTGCGCGAGCGCGCCGCGTTTCCCCTGCGGCTGCTGGAGGGCATGGACTCCTATCGGTTCGCCTACGACCAGAGCAAGGCGCAGGGGGCGTCCGCGAACCCCATCCATACGCGAAAGGACATCCGTGAGTGGGTGCGGATTTCACCACCCTCCTATGAGGATCAGAAGCATGCCTGGCAAACCTTCTGCGTCGGCTGGGCGCTTGGCGTCGTCGCCGAGGAGCGCGATGTCCGCTACACCGCGACGGGCGCTCGGGAGACAGTTCGCTTCATCGCCTCCTACCGCGACCGCTTCGGCATGGCGAAGAGCGACCCACTCGGGACCTTTATCGCGATCACCGGGGATATGGCGAAGCTGATCCAGGAGGCGCAAAGCGAGCAGGAGATCGCCAGCCGCCCGCCCAGAGAGGCGCGGGAGATCGTGCTGCTGCTTTGCGATCAGCCGAGCCTGAAAGACCACATGGACCAGGGGATCGAGGCGAAGCTGCTGGAGCTCGGTGTCCAGGAGGTGGGCCGCGCCCTGCTCAGCCACGTGGAAGCGCAGTCGGCGAGGTTCCCGCGCCCGATCCTGCGACCCTATCAGCAGGCAGTCACGGACTATCTGGAGCAGATCAACTACAATCCGGACTCCGGAATGGTGGCGGCCCTCCGGCCTGGGGCGGACACCACGGTGCCCACGCCCACCCCAAATGCCGC
>JACMJB010000035.1 GCA_014380815.1 Armatimonadota bacterium | reverse complement strand
GGGTGGCGAGATTTCTCGCCAGGATCTCCAGTGGCCCGCGGACATTCTCCGGCAGTTCCAGCAGCCAGAGCGTTCCCCGGTCCGCGAACTCCCGAATGGACGGGGCGTCGTCGTCTGGCGTGGGGTGGCATCGCTCACCGGATCAGGACTGCCGCTGCTTTCCAAAAAAGGGCCGGTCAGACCAGACGCGCAGGATCGCTTTTGCGAGTTTCTCCGGGTCGTGGCGGACAACGGCGGACTCGGAAATGAACGAACCAGTGATGGGTTTATAGCCCATGGCGGCAATCTCGGCGACGTCTGGCTCCACGAACTGCGATCCGGTCTTTTTGTAGCGGGCCAAAAGCTCTTCATCGCTGGGACGGGCGGTGTTCACCAGGACAAAATCCATTACGCGCTGCTGCCCATCAGGCAGAGGATGCCGCTGGGCATGCTCCTCAATCGCCCTCACATGGTCCGAGGCCGCGAAGCCGTCGGTCTCGCCAGGCTGAGTCATGACATTGCAGACATAGACTTTCGGCGCTCTCGATGTGGCGATCGCCTGGGCGATCTCGCGAACCAGCAGATTTGGGATCACCGACGTGAACACACTGCCCGGTCCCATCACGATCACGTCGGCGGTACGGATCGCCTCGATGACTTCGAGAGGGGGCTTAGGGGCATCTGGACAGAGCTTGATATGCTGAATTGCGGCAGGATCGTGGGCGATGCTGGTCTCGCCGGTCACCTCGCGTCCATCCGCCATCTCGCCGACCAGCATCACCGATTCCACGGTCGAGGGCAGGACCCGCCCCCGGATCGCCAGAATACTGCTGGTCTTCTCGATCGCCTGCTCAAAGTCGCCGGTGATGTCCGCCATCGCGGCGATCAGCAGGTTCCCGAAGCTGTGGCCGGAAAGACCATCCGTATCGTCCTTGGTCTCGAAGCGGTATTGAAATAACTCCTGCATCAGCGGCTCGGCATCCGCGAGTGCCACCAGGCAGTTTCGAATGTCGCCCGGCGGCAGCATGCCGCCTGCCATCTGACGCTGGAGCAGTCCGGATGACCCGCCATCATCGGTCATGGTCACGACTGCTGTCAAGTTCGCGGTGTGCCGCTTCAGGCCGCGCAAAAGGGTGGAAAGTCCGGTTCCGCCCCCGATCACCACGATTCGCGGCCCCTGGGAGAGCGACCGCTTTTTCTGGATGACATCGGGCAGGTCATACAGTTCCTGTTCCGGTGAGACGACGCTGACGATATTGCGTACCACCCCGACCGCCGAGGCGAACATGATACAAAGCCCCAGAAGGATCAGGCCGCTTCCCAGAGGCACGAACACCTGCGGCAGATCGAGTTTCAGGCGAAAGGTGTTCTTGGCGAGGGCATCCAGCCAGTCGAACAGATTCATCGCTTGAAGCTGCATCAAAATGATGACGCCCAGCAGGACTGGAGTCAGTCCGATCGGGATCAGCAGCAGCCACCGCTTGACGCGAAGACCCGGAGTCAGCCACTTTAAACCGTGGATGATGCGGACCCCGCGGCGGCGGCGCGAACCGGCGGGCAGGGTGCTTTTGGTGACCGTTGCCATACTGTCTACCGGATTCCCTGTTCCTGAACGCGGTCGCGATCAACATCGCGGTGCTGAGTGAGGACGCGGTAGCCCCGGGCCGAAACGAAGCCCGCCAGCTTCTCGGCGACCACAACCGAACGATGCCTGCCGCCGGTGCAGCCGACAGCGATGGTCAGGTACGCCTTACCCTCATCTACGTAATGCGGCAGACTCCACCCCACTAGGTCATAGAGACGGTCCAGAAGGCCGCCGGTACGCTCATCTTCCATAACATACTGCTCAACGGGGGCGCAGCGCCCGTCTATGGGGCGAAGCTCGTCCACATAGTACGGGTTCTTGAGAAAACGGACGTCGAACAGAAGGTCCGCATCTAGCGGAGTCCCATGTTTGAACCCGAACGAGGCGATCGTCACGGTGAGCGGATGCTGGCGCAGGGACCCCTCCGCCCCAAATGCATCCAGAATCAGACCGCGAAGCTCACTGGGCGCAAGGCCGGTCGTGTCCAGAACCATATCTGCCTGTTCCCGGACCGATCCGAGCAGTGCCCGCTCACGCGCAATCGCGGGCAGGATCCCGCTCGCTTCCAAAAACAAGGGGTGCGTCCGGCGGGTCTCCTTGAATCGCTGCACCAGGGAGGAATCGCTTGCTTCTAGGAAGAGCAGCGATACTGTGGCGTTTCCGATCGCGCGTAGACGTTCGACCGCAGGCAGAAGATCGTCAGTGGCGCCGCTGCGAACATCGCAGACCAAACAAAGCGGGGGGAACGGGTTGTCGGAATCCACCCCGTTGTGTGCTTCGGCTCCCACCATCAGCGGCAGCAAGCGCGGCGGCAGATTGTCCACCACACGCCAGCCCATATCCTCGAAATACCGAGCCGCAAGCTGCTTGCCCGCGCCGCTCATGCCAGAGAGAACAATAATGGTTGGCGGTGACGGTTTCACGCGGTCAGAGCTTCTTTTCGTTGCTCTCGACAATGAAGGAATTCAGAACCCCAGAGATCAGACTGAGGACCACGGAGCCGAACAGTGCGGGCACGAACCCCTTGACGATCAAGCCGAGATCCAGTGCCCCCACCAGCCAGAACATCAGGGCGTTCAGTACGAAACTGAACAGGCCCAGCGTCAGGCAGTTGATCGGCGCAGCGAGAAAACCCAGGACAGGCCGAACGACGGCATTGACCAGTGTCAGCACCGCAATCGCGAGGAGAGCGGAAACCGCGTTTGTCAGCCCCAGCCCCTCGATGCCCAGTCCCTTCGCCGCGGTCACGGTCAGGTAGAGCGACACCGCTCCAACAATCCATCTCAGCAGTATCCGCACGGTATCCAGCCCCTTTTGTCGTCGCAGTGGTTCGGCTTTGCCCGCTTCTTGAACCTGAATCAATTATAGCATGCGCCGGTTTGCGACCCATACCCAGCGGGTATATCGTGCTTAGAGATCGCGCAGAAAGGGAAAACGATGAACAACCCGATTCCGAACAAAGATCAGGTAGAAGGTAAGCTGAAGCAGACCGAGGGCAAGGTCCAGGATGCCAAGGGTGACATCACGGACAGCCCCGAAGACGACGCGGCAGGCAAGGCGAAGCAAGTGGCGGGTAAGGCGCAGGAGTTGCTCGGCGACGCCAAGAAGGCGATCCACGAAGCGACCCGCTAGACACGCAAAGCAGATCAAAAACCGAAGTAGGGACCGCCGGAATTTCCGGCGGTCCCTGCTTTCTTCTCGTGTTGTCCGGCGTGTGGGTCAGTGAAAACCGGCCCGTTCTTGCCCGCTTAAAACCCCGGGCGGGGCATCGGTGTGGCTCCGATCCCGTTCCCCACACCACCGTTGATGCCCACCGGACCGCCTGCTATCCCGGCCGGCAGTCCCACTGGGGCACCGGCTCTTGAGTTTCCACCGCCGCCCCCCTGACGCGAGAAGCTGGGGATCTGGAGGATCCGGAATAACCCCGCGATGTCCGCCGGGTCAAGGTAGGTCAGCGTGATAACGTCGGTGCTTTGACCCGTGACCGCAAGGAGGCGATTGCCATCCTGGTCCGCAATCAGCATCTGCTCGGAGGACGGCCCTCT
>JACMJB010000214.1 GCA_014380815.1 Armatimonadota bacterium | reverse complement strand
GCTGCGCAAGATCGTTGCGGGGGGAACCGACAAATCCTACGGGGTCCAGGTCGCCCGTATGGCGGGCCTGCCCCCCGAGGTGATTGCCCGCGCCCAGGAGGTGCTGGCCGACCTGGAGAGGGAGGGCCGTTCCAAGCGTGACACGCTCGGCAGCGGGCAGGGAGCCGCCGCGATCACCCCGAAGGCCGGTCGCCTTCAGATGACCCTCTTCGAGGGCGAAGTCCACCCTGTTCTGGAGCAGATGCGCCGCCTGGACCTCTCCACCCTGTCGCCCATCGAAGCCCTGAACCTGCTCTACCAGCTGCAAAAAGAGGCGAAAGAAAAGTAAAAAAGCATTCGGCCTCTGTTTTGCTCAGCCTTTCGCTTGACAACTGTACCGTCCAGACGGTACAGTCATGGCATGAACCGACGAGACTCCATCCTTTTGGCGGCAAGCAAGGTGGTCCAGCAGAGCGGGGCCGAGGCGCTCACGCTGGAGGCGGTCGCCCAGGCAGCAGGTATCAGTAAAGGGGGCCTGCTGTATCATTTCCCGAACAAAGAGGCGCTGCTGAAGGCGATGGTCGCCGAAATGATCGCCTTGTTCAATACCGAGATCGCGTCCGAGCTGGCGGCAGAGGACGGACCCGAGACCGGCCGCTGGCTCCGTGCCTATGTCCGCGCCACCCTGACCGAGGACAGCGAATTCGATGCCGTCACCCAGGGACTCTTTGCGGCCTTCGCCTCGAACCCCGATCTGCTCACCCCGGCGCGCGAAGCCGCTGCCCTCTGGCAGGCACAAGCGCAAAGCGACGGACTGGATCCTGGCCTTGCTGCCACGATTCGCCTGGCCGCTGACGGCTTCTGGCTATCTTCCCTGTTTGGTTTGGAGCCGACAGACCCCGGCCACCGAGCTTCGCTGCGAGATTTCCTGCTTGCCATGACCCGGTGAGCAGAGGACCTGGAAGGAAAACGACCTTTGATGAAACCCTGGCTTCTGCTTTCCCTGGCGATCGTGGCGGAGATCATCGCGACTACATCCCTTAAGCTGTCTTTGGGCTTCACACGCACTCTGCCCTCGGTGGTAGTGGTGGTCGGCTACGGAGCCGCGTTCTGGCTGGAGTCCCTCACCATGAAAGCCCTCCCGCTGGGCCTCACCTACGCCATCTGGTCCGGGGCGGGCACGGTGGGCGCGGTGATCATCGGCGCACTGATATGGCAGGAGGCACTGACACCGGCGCGACTGGTCGGCATGGGCCTCATTGTGGTCGGGGTCGCGGTTCTAGGAATCTACGGGAAAGGGCACGGACAGTGAACAATGCCTTCTCGCCAGCCGATGTTCCCGCCGCTCCGACCCGCGATCTACTGCCGGACGTTCTGCGCGGCATCGCCCTTCTGGGTATCCTGTTCGTCAACTTCGAGTATTACTCGCTGCCCTCCGTTTTCCATCCCCAGTATAAATCTGTCGTATTCCCAGGTATCGCGGACCGGACCGCCACCTGGCTCATCAACTGTTTCGCAGAAGGAAAGTTTATTCTTATCTTTTCGTTTCTGTTCGGTTATGGATTGACGCGGCAGATGGAGTCCGCGAGGGTCGGTAGCGCATCGCCACTATCCCGGTACCGCCGCCGACTGCTCGGCCTTTTTCTCATCGGGCTGGCACACGCAGTGTTTCTTTTTGTGGGAGACATTCTGGTCACCTACGCCCTGTTGGGGCTGTTGCTGATCCCGTTTCGGTCGGCCTCACCTCGCAGACTTCTCCGCGCCGCTGCTTTTTGTGGTCTGCTTTCCCTGATCGGTCACGCGATCCTCGGGGCATCATTCAGTCCGGGCACTCTTGACCGGGAGGCGGCATCCCAGGTGGTGGCGATCTATGCGCAGGGCAGCTTCTCCGAGATCATCCTGCAGCGTCTCCGCGAGCTTGTCTACCTTTACGCCGCAACCCCGCTCCTGTTTGCCCCCAGCGTATTCGGCCTGTTTCTGCTCGGCGTTTGGGCCGGACGGACGGGTCTTCTGCAGGATTCGGGCATGCATCATAAACCGCTGCTAAAACGCATTACCGGATGGTGTCTGCCGCTGGGATTGATCGGAAATGCCATCTACGCCACCCTGCTACAAAACGAAACGCCGGAGCTGTTTTTGCCGGGCACTTGCCTGCGCGCCGTCGTGGTACCGCTGCTCGGGTTTGCGTATCTATCCGGTATTACGCTCTTGCTGCAGAAAATCCAGTGGCGCAGATACACCGGCCATCTGGTTCTGCTGGGCCGCCTTTCGCTGTCCAATTACCTGTTTGAGTCAATAATGGGCTGCCTGATCTTTACCCGTTACGGTTTGGGACTCTATGGGAAAGTCGGACCGGCTGCGGGTCTGATTTTCGTACTTGGGATCCACGGAATCCAGATTCTGCTCAGCCATTGGTGGCTTCGCCGGTACTCAATCGGCCCGGCGGAATGGCTGCTGCGCTGGTTTATCACCCTGCCGACTCGCAACGATAGGTCGGACTGAAGCGGGGGAATCGAGCTATGTTACGACGGACTCCCTCGTAACTTTAGCATCCCCCCCATCCGCCGCGATACGATAGAGTCTCGCGGCTATGTGGGGGCTTCCTTCTATTCACTGGACGGATGGGGGAAACCCCATCCGTTATTCTAGCCTCCATCGTTCCCGCGAGATTCCGGCTATGCGAACGCTTCCTTCTATTCCCCGAAAGGGGTTCGACTGGTTAGTAGTGTTCGCGGTTTCCGGGGCATCCCGGCTATGCGAGGGCTTCCTTCTATTCTTTAAAAACCCAGCCTTCGCGCTTTCCGGGATACCTCCGGCTATGGGGGTGCTTCCTTCTAAACTGCCATCTGGCAGTTGCCTGTTAAGCAACCCAACAGCGCCCCCGCCTACCGGAGGTAACAGCGGGAAGGGAATGGAGAATGGAGAATGGAGAACACCGACATGAGCCGTCTGAACAACAAGATCTACCTTCGCCGCCGCGGCAAAGTCGCCCTGCCGCCGACCAGTGGCGAAAGCGAACTGCTCCCGGTCGCTACCGTCGCGGCGATGCTGAAGAACCTCGAAGCCCTCGGCTATGGCCTCAGCGAGTCGCTGATCGCGGCGTGCCGTGCTCTCTCGCTCGATCAGTTGACCGCGCTGTACACGGAGATCGTTGCCGAACTGCGGAGCGGCAAGGGCGCGAACAAGGCGTTCCGGCCGATGTACCCGAACTTCCCAAAGCAGGTCATGGAGATGAGCCGCGCCCAGCTGTACCTCAATGCCATTGTGCACTACTGGTCGCAGGGCAAACTATTCCCTGTCAGCGAGCGCAAAGAGCGGTTCCCATTGCTCGACAACACCGACCTGCGCGAGATTGATCTCGGCACGCAGGCCGACTTCGGGACGCTTTTCACGCAGCTCGTAGGGGCGAACTCCTCGTTATCTTCCACGGATCAAGAGGATATTGTCTGGTTCGTGGAATCGTACCAAGACGACATCGGTCTCCTTTTGCCAGAAATCATCCCGCAGAAGGAAACCGTGGCGTTTCTTGCGACATGGCTGATGGCGTACACCGCGAACGCCGCGCCGTTCCTGACACGCTACGTCAAGACTGCGACCGACGTTTTACGACTCGCGGTATCCCTATCGAGCGGTGATGTCTCCCTTGCCGCGCCCACGAAGTTCCGGACATTCTCACGCCCGGAGCGTCGTCTGCTGCTCACGCTTTTGGAAAACCTGCCCAGTGCCACGGAGGACATGCTGCGCTTCAAAAACCGGTGGATCCGCCTCGGCGAAAAACTGCACCCTGGCGAGTTCAAGGCGTCGTTCCCCAAAACCGTGAAGGCGTTCGCGGTTCTGCGGAACGACGAAGCGTTCACGACATTCAACGGCGCGGTGGAAACTGCCCTTGCGAAGCGCGATGTGTCGGCGGCACTGGCAAGACTATCCACGCGCCCCGGGGATTTTGCCCGGCGTCTCGATCATCTGCTGCGGCTTGACGCGGCGGCGCACGAGGTGGTTTTCGCCGCGTTTGCGGAGGTCGCGCCGGACGTTTCGACGCCAGTGCTGCTGCAGGTGCGGCATCATTTCTCCCTCCGCCCAAACCCGCCCGCGCTTCGGGTGTTCTTTCCCAAGGGCATCCTCGCAAAGGCGCACGGCGAGCCGAACCGGCTCCCGGCGCTCCCCGTCGGCGTCTGCAACGCCGTGGTGTCGGTCTGCGAGGCAGCCCTGGTCGGCCGGTTCGAGACGCTGGCTCCGCTCGGCACGGTGTACGTTGACCCGCAGCTCGCGGACTACATGATGCCGTTCGCGCTCCGGTCCGCGAGCAGATCGCTCCGAACACTGGTGCGCGGCAGTCGTTTGCCACTCCCAGACGGCGACGTGTTGCGCTTTTTCATCTGGTGGAAGGACGGCAACGACAGGACCGACATAGACTTGTCCGCTGTGATGCTGAACGCGGCATTTGAACAGGTAGAGGTGCTTTCGTACTACAATCTCAAGGGCTACGGTGGATGCCACAGCGGCGACATCGTGGAAGCGCCGGAGGGGGCCAGCGAGTTCATTGACGTTACCCTGCCCAGGGTCCGTGACGCTGGCGTGCGCTACCTTGTGATGAGCGTCAACAGCTATTCACAGCAGCCGTTCGTGGAATTACCGGAGTGCTTCGCGGGGTGGATGACGCGGCAGGCACCCGAATCGGGCGAGATCTACGACCCGCGCACAGTGCAGGATAAGCTCGACCTGACCGCCGACACGAAGATCGCGGTTCCCGTAGTCTTTGACGTGGTGGAGCGGCGGGCGGTGTGGTGCGACATGGCACTCAAAAGCCACCCGAAATTTCAGAACAACGTGGCGGGGAACATTAGTGGCATCCAGGCCACCGTGCAGTCACTGGTCGAGATCGCGAAGCCGAACCTCTACGACCTGTTTTTCCTGCATGCGGCGGCGCGGGGCGAGATCGTGAGCACGCCAGAGGAAGCCGACACGATCTTCTCGGTGGCGACCGAAACGCCGTTCCGTCTGGAAGAGATCGCGTCGCAGTTCATGGCGTGATGCGGGCGGTTTCGGCTATGATGAAAGCGATCAGCCGCCGGGCCAACCGATGGATCGAGCGAGATGGGGGCGGGGAAAATCGTCCTTGTGCTTCCGACGAACTGGCTCCTTTTGGAGCCGCGCCCCGCGGTGCGAGTGGCGGTTCCGCAGATCACTCTAGATCACTCTATCTAATCCATCTACTCAGACAGCCCAGAAAACTCAGAAGACTCAGGACAGCGACAAATGATCATCGTGACGGGTGGGGCCGGGTTTATCGGCTCCGCCCTGGTGTGGAAACTGAATGCGGAGGGCATCTCCGACATTCTCGTGGTGGATGAACTGGGAACGGACGAGAAATGGAAGAACCTGGTCAAGCGGCAATTTGCCGAATACCAGGAAAAAGACCCCTTTCTCGCCGCGGTCGAGGCCGATTCTCTGCCCGCAAAGGTCGAGGCGATCGTTCATCTGGGGGCTTGCTCCGCGACTACGGAGCGCAATGCAAGCTACCTGATCACCAACAATTATCAGTATACACAGACCCTCGCACGCTGGGCAGTGGGCAAAGGGGTCCGATTTATCTACGCCTCCAGCGCGGCGACCTACGGCGACGGCGCACTCGGCTTTGACGATCACGACGCCCTGATCCCAAAATTGCAGCCGCTGAACATGTATGGCTACTCCAAGCAGCTATTTGACCTGTGGGCAATCCGCAATGGATTCGATAAACAGACAGCCGGCGTCAAGTTTTTTAACGTCTATGGCCCGAACGAGTACCACAAAGACTTCATGACCAGCCTGGTCCACAAGGCCTATGGGCAGATCCAGGAAACGGGCACACTGAAGCTGTTCCGCTCCGAAAAGCCCGAGTACGCCGATGGCGAGCAGAAGCGTGACTTTGTCTATGTGAAGGACTGCGTGGACGTTTTGCACTGGCTGCTCCAAAACCCATCAGCCAATGGCATCTTCAATCTGGGTTCTGGCAAGGCGCGATCCTGGAATGACCTGGCGAGCGCCATCTTCGCCGCGATGGACCGGGAGCGAAACATCGCCTATGTAGACCTACCAGAAACGTTACGAGGCAAATACCAGTACTTTACCGAGGCGACCACACACAAACTCCGCGCCCTCGGCTGCCCGATGGACTTCCCCAACCTGGAAGACCGGGTCGCGGATTATGTCCGGGGTTATCTGCGCCGCGAAGAGGACCCGTATCTGTAGCGGGTGCCAGTCCTCCTCCGATCGGAAGCCGGCGAAAGCGTCTGAACACCGGATCGCATCCTATTAGAGGACCGCACCGTTCAGCGGCCACCATTCTCGGAGACGAAATAGAGGAGAGCGAAGATCATCACTATCACGCCGACAAGCACCACGTAGACCCATGGCGAAGTGGCCGGACCGATCTTGCCCTCCCGTACCTTTTTCGGTGCGAAGTAGCGCGCGGCCAGTTCAAAGTTCTCGTAGTGGGAACCAGGCCGAAACGCGAGCGAGAACACCGTCTTAGGCTGCACCGACTCGCGGTAAACGAGGCAGACACGCCCCTTTGCAGGCTCCAGCACGATATCCTGAACCTGGTCCCAGGAGAGGGTATCCTGCTTGGGATTGCGGGCATAATTTTCCAACACCGAGGACACGACCGCCGCGATGATCACTCCCAGCAGAATGAGCGGCAGAACAATCCAGAGGCGAGTTTTTTGCGGCAGAACCGCTTGCCCCTGCAGGTAAACGCCCTCTGGTGTAAGGGCAACGACTCCGGAGCGGTAATCCGACACCATGCCTTTGACTCTGCCCTGGGCCACCTTCATCTCGTACGTATAGACGGGCCCGGCGGACTGTGCCCACGGCAGCGGCGGCCCCGTTTGTGCGGCATCAAGCGCCGCCCATGGCTGCTGCCCTTGCGTCGTCAGAGACGGTGATAGTGGGACAGGTTCGATAACCGGGGCAGGGGTGGACTTGGGATCAGGCATTTGGTGTAATTTTCTTGCGGTCAGCTACGCAATCGTGGCCACGGACAGTGGTGAATACGCTGTTTATTTCTGCGATTTCTGAAGCGCGACCCAGAGCGTAAAAATGAAGAACACGCCGATGAAGACCCGCACCCAGAGCGGGGTTAGCGGCCCCCAGCACTGACAGCGGCGGCATTAATTCGGTATCGGAGCGGTTCTCAGGCATCCGGTGAAACTCCTCAGAACGGTCTTACACAGGGCCATTCGCGCCGGGCGTCCGTGATTCCTTTTCGCGCAGCAATGTGAGCCCGATACCAAATGCGGCGGCGTCTTCTGCAATCCCCAAAACCCAGTCCGGCAATGGTGTCCGCCGGGAGGCGGTGCGCCGCAGGTAAAACATTGCGTAGGTGCCCGCAATCGCCCCCGCAGCCCCCAGGAGCGCACCGACGACCCGCGCCCCTTTCCCGCTCTCTTGATCGCAAAGGGCCGCTCCGACCGAGGCGCCGGAGAGCGTTCGGAAGATCACACTGGGCGGATCCGTTCGATTCGGCGCGGCGGGAAGCTTATCGCCGATCAGTTCGCCGGTGGCAAGCAGCGGCAGCAGAAACGCGGCGGGGGGGGATTTTGCCGCGTTCCGTAGGGGGGATTCCCCCTCCCGATCCGGGGTTTTGCGCGCGGCGATCGAGTGCCGCAACAGGGCGGGTCCCAGAAGCGCGCGCATGCCGCAGATAAAGCCAAGGCCGAAAGCGCGTAGCGGAAGACGGCTCATCGTGAATCTCCTCCTCGTGGTGGTCAGACGACCTGGACTTCGTGGCTTCCTTTGACGACTTCGCCGATCAACGCAGCGTTCTCCCCCGCCTCGTTCAGCGCTTCCACGACAAACAACGCCTGCTCGCGCGGGACGATCAACACCAGTCCGATTCCCATGTTGAGGGTGCGGAACATCTCGGAGTCGGGGACGCTGCCGGTCTCCTGGATCAGCCGAAAGATCGGCGCAGGGGTCCAGGCCCGCCGCTCGACGATCGCCTGGCAGCCGGAGGGCAGGACACGGGGGATGTTGTCATAAAAACCGCCGCCGGTAATGTGGGCCATCGCGTGGATCTCAAACTGCGCGAGCAGCGGCAGCACAGCAGGGGCGTAGCAGCGATGCGGGGCGAGAAGTTCCTCGCCGATGGTCTTTCCGAGGTCCGGCACGTAGCTGTCCACGGCGAAGCCACCGATCTCGAAGAGAACGTGGCGGGCCAGGCTGTAGCCATTGGTGTGCAGTCCGTCCGAAGCGATCCCGACCAGCACATCGCCCGGTGCGACATTCCGACCGTCAATGATACAGGAACGGTCCACCAGGCCAACGATGCAGCCCGCCAGATCGTACTCGCCGCCCTGGTAGATCCCCGGCATCTCCGCGGTCTCGCCGCCCACAAGTGCGCAGCCGACACTTCGGCAGGCCTCGGCAAGCCCCCTGACCACCTCGGCGGCAACCGATGGGTCCAGCTTCCCCGTCCCAAAGTAGTCGAGGAAAAACAGGGGGCGCGCGCCCTGAACCAGAATATCATTGACGCAGTGCCAGACCAGGTCACGCCCGATCGTATCGTGGCGATTCATCGCGAACGCGATCTTCAGCTTGGTGCCGACCCCATCAATGCTGGAAACCAGGACAGGATCAGCGACCGCGTCTTTATCGAAGGCGAACATCGCCCCAAAAGACCCCACGTCGGCCAGAACATTGGGGGTAAACGTGGAGCGGATATGCTCCTTCATCCGAGAAACCGCCTCGTTTCCGGCATGGATGTCCACGCCCGCATCGGCGTAAGTCGTGCGTCGGTTTGCTGCGGTGGTTGTGTCGTCGCTCATAAGTTCCTGTCCGGCGGACCGAGTTGATTTTCCCGTGCCCATTGTCGCATCACGCGCCGCCATGTGGTTGACATCGTAAACTCTCACCTCACGGGCTTCAGGAGAAACGTCTTGATCTCGAACGGACGGTAGTCGAAGGTGATGCGGTTGCCATCCTGCGCGATAGGCTCCGGATTCTCCTCGACCATATTCACAGTATACGCTTCGGCAAGGGGGAACCCCAGCGTGAGCGTCGCGGTGCCCCGCGTGTTAAAGGCTTCGTACAGTCGGATCACGATGGCATCGCTGTCCTCCGCCTTCTTGATGGTGTCAATCAGCAGACCCTGATCATCCACCGTCGCGAAGGCATATGCGGCAGGCAGACCGCCCCTGGGGTTTGCGGGCACGAAGCGGGTCAACAGGGGATAGTTCAGGGAGTGGGCCTCATCCACGGTCTCCGCGCGCCAGTCGCCGGTGTGGGGAAGCAGGGCATAAGTGAACGAGTGCTGGCCCAAATCAGCACCGGAGTCCGGAGAAACGGCCCCTTTGAGCAGGGTCAGGCGCAGCACATTGTCCCGAATATCATAGCCGTATTTGCAGTCGTTCAGAAGGCTGACCCCGTAGTCCCCCTCGCTGAGGTCCGCCCACTTGTGCGCGCAGACCTCGAAGCGCGCCCAGTCCCACGACGTATTCCAGTGCGTGGGCCGCTCGACCGACCCGAACTGGATCTCGTAGGTCGCGCGGCTGGCGTTTACCGCGACGGGGAACGCGGTTTTCAGCAGCATCTGCCGCTCCTGCCAGTCTATGACCGTTTCGAACTCGATGCGCGGTGAATGGGCGTACAGATAAACGCGCTGCGTGATGCGCGACCGCAGAAAGGAGCGCACGATCTCGATCCCTGCTCGTACCGGCCCGTTCTCGACAATGGTCAGGCGCTCGACAGTTCCGATCTCGCGCAGCGGGTACGGTTTGCTCTGGTAGTAAATGTCAATATCCCAGGCATCGTAACGAAGCGGCTTGTCCTCGAACAGGATCAGGGCATTGCCCCTCTGACCGGGCGCGATCACCTCGCGCTCGGTCATGGCCCCCTCTTCACCCGGTTCGGCATCCTCGTAGAGCTTGTGGACCAGCGAAACGATCTCGCCCGCTTCATCGAAGGTGACTCGCACAAAGTCGTTTTCGAGGAGGGGGGCCACTGCCCCCTCCCGAGCCGAGACACTGGAAACCTCCGGCAGCCCGCCTGCCTTTCCAATCGTCAGGGTCTGGTAACCAAGTGGGCCGACTTCGGGCACGATCGTCAGATATTCCCGGTCGCTCAGTTTCTGCGCGGCGAGCGGCACGCCATTCTCATCGGCGAACTCGATGTTGGCATCCAGCGTTTCGGGGATCGTGATGCGGGCGACATCCGAGGGACGCAGCGTGTCCGTGGGATTAAAGACAATCACCGCCCTCCCCCTGGTCCGCACTCGCGAGGCGATGCTCTCCAGAGCGGATTGGAGCGCCGTCTCCCCGATTTCCGTGATCTCGGCATAATCGCGGGCCGAATCTTCGTACACCTGCGCGATGGACGAGCCAGGAATAATATCGTGGAATTGGTTCAGCAGGATCTTTTCCCAGCCCCGGTTCAGTGCCTCCCATGGATAAACGTGACCGGTTGTCAGGGTCGCCAGCACTCCGAACAGTTCCGCATTCCGATACAGGATCTCGCTTTGGCGGTTGGCTTTCTTGTTCCTGGCCTGGCTGGTGTAGGTGCCACGATGAAATTCCAGATAGAGTTCGCCGACCCAGGTCGGCAACAGCGGACTGCCCTCGACACGCTTCGCCAAACGGTCGAAGAAGGACTCGGCAGGACCAAAACTCGCCCGCGAGAATCCCGCGAGGCTCTGGTAGCGTCGGCCCGCCTCCAGCATTCGCCGGTCCGCCCCGCCGCCGCCGTCTCCGTAGCCGAACAGATTCAAAAGTTCGTCGTTGACATCTTTTTGCTGGTATCGCTGCCACGACCCACGCATCTCTTTTGCGGTCACAAACCCATTGTACGTATAAGGGGAGTCTTCCGGCTTGCTGGTCGTGACGAAGTGCGTCAGAACCTCGGTGCCGTCAATGCCACGCCATTGAAAGGTATCGCAGGGCATCCGGTTAAACTGCGACCAGGAGATCTTGGTCGTGAGAAAGTATCCCATTCCACAGCCTTTGACGATCTGTGGAAGCGCCGCCGAATAGCCGAATACATCGGGAAGCCACAAAACGCGCGTCGTTTTCCCGAACTCCCGCTGAAAGAAGCGGTTGCCCAGCAGGATCTGACGAATCAGGCTCTCTCCCGACGTCACATTGCAGTCCGCCTCTACCCACATACCGCCGGTTAGCTCCCACCGCCCCTCCGCGACGCGCTGTTTGATGCGTTCGTAGAGTTCGGGATAGTCCTCTTTGGTGTACTGGTAAAGCTGCGGCTGCGACTGCGTAAAATGGTAGTCGGGGAACTCCTCCATCAGGCGGAGCGCGGTCGCGAATGTCCGCCCGCATTTTTTGCGCGTGTTGGCGAGGCTCCACAGCCAGGCCACGTCAATGTGGGCGTGGCCGGCGAGTGTCATCGCCGGTTCGCGGGCCGTGTCGGCGGGGAACTTATCATAAAACTCACGGCGGAGAGCGGCGCGGGCGGCGGGCAGCGAGGCGTAAAAAGCAGCGGACCGATTACTGCGGGAAAAACTGTGCCAGCCGGTCAGGATGGTCTCGGTATCATCCTGGGCGGTGTAATCCAGTGCGTTCATCGCGGACTCCAGGCCGTGTAGCAGTCCCTGATATTCGCGCGAGTTTTCGTCCAGGACATCGAGAGCTTCGAGGGCAACCGCGAAGTCATAGAAGAGGACGTAAGCATCGCGGTCAATCCGCACCAGTTCCGCAGCCGTGAGCCGGGCATCCGAGCCGCGCGTCTGCGAGTAACACTCGACGGCAATGGTGTGGGTTTCGCCGCCGCGGGCGGCATCATACAAAAGAACGTCCGGATGGTTGTAGTCCAGCGCCTGCGCGGGCCTGCCATCAAGGTACAGCAGCGGTTCGCAGCCCTCGATCGCGAGATACAGGCCGACGCGCTCGCCCGCCCACTCGGCGGGTATGCTAAATTGCCCACGCAGCCATGCCGCGGATTCCGCCCCATGCCAGCCGTGCCCTACGGAGACTGCGAGCCAGTCAGTGGTGTCCGCGCTCAATCCTGCCGCAGGCGACTGGTTTTCGGAGGCGAAGCGCAGGTCCGTGAGCGGTACCCGCTCGCGGCAGATCGCGGCCTCGATGTCTTTGATGCGCAGCGCGGCGCGCTGTTTGACGAAGAAGAGCATAGTCTTTGGGTCGCCCCGGCGTTTTACCCCGGGCGGCGGGGGGCCGCGGCGAGGCGGCGCAGGTGCCACACATTGACCGCATGGTGCGTCTCGGAGTCGGGCGTCTCGACGATCACCGGCAGATCTTTCGGCAGGCGGGGGTCAGCGAGAAGGGCGACAAACCCCGCGTCGCCGATGAAGCCCTCTCCAATATGAGCATGCCGATCGGTGTGCGAGCCGAGTCCCTTCTGGGCATCGTTGGCATGGATGCAGCAGAGTTTGTTCAAACCTACCAGAGTGTCGAAGGAATCGAGGGTCGCCGTGACGGCTTCGGCGGTGCGCAGATCGTACCCGGCGACAAAGATATGGCAGGTATCCACACAGACTGCCAGTCGCTCCGGTTCGCGCACCAATCCGAAGATCTGGGGAAAGTGCTCGAAGACCCCCCCAAGGCTCGTTCCCTGCCCAGCCGTCGTTTCCAGCGCGACTTTGACCCGGAAATCCGGGATCTGCTCGTGCAGCCAGTCCAGCGATTCGGAAAGCCGCGCGATCCACGCCGCCTCGCCCGCGCCGGTGTGCGCCCCCAGGTGCGTGACGAGAAAGTCCAGGCCGAGCGCCTCCGCCCGGCGCATCTCCGCCAGGAAAGCGTTGCGGGACTTTTGCAGCAGGGCCGCGTCCTGTGTCGCCAGGTTGATCAGGTACGAGTCGTGCGCGATCAGCGGACCAACTCCGGTCGCTTCGACCGCGCGGCGAAAGGCGTGGATCGCTTCCGGTTTGAGCGGCGGGCTGTTCCACTGGCGCGGTGAGGCGGTGAAGAGCTGAACCGCTTCACAGCCGATCTTGTAACCACCGGTGACGGACTTGTACAGTCCCCCCGCGGTGGGCATATGCGCCCCGAAGCGTGGCATCTGTAGCTACTCCGCGGGCAGGGAGCGGAGGAGGTTTGCCATTTCGATGGCGGCCCCGGCAGCCTCCGCCCCCTTGTTACCCGCTTTGGTCCCCGCCCGCTCGATGGCCTCTTCAATGGTGTTCGTGGTGAGGACCCCGAAGGTGACCGGGACCCCCGACGACTGCATCGCCTGCCCGATTCCCTTGGTGCATTCGCCCGCGATATAGTCGAAATGCGGGGTCGCGCCACGGATCAGGCAGCCCAAACAGATGACGGCGTCGTAGCGCCCCGCATGGGCGAGACGATGGGCGAGCAGGGGAACCTCGAAGGTGCCCGGCACGCGAACGACATCCACGATCTCCGTATCAGCCCCGTGGCGCTTCAGGGTATCGAGCGCGCCGTCCAGCAGACGCTCAGTGATAAACGCGTTCCATCGTGACACGACAACCGCAAAGCGTAGCCCCGTCGCGACAAGATTTCCCTCATAAAAGTTTGGCATGACGCCGCTAGGTTCGCGTTCGCCGGCCGGAAATCCTGCCCCGATTTAAACGTGACCCTGCGGAGAACCCTGCCGTCAGCCTCCTCGTGACAGCGACCCGGACCGACGCCGACGCCAGGCGCCGATACCCGCCACGGTCAGCCCGGCGGCAAAAAGCAGGAGGGTGCCGGGTTCCGGAGATGCGGTCACCTCGTCGTTTTTCGGCTTGCCGTCCTTCTTCGTGTCTTTGTCTTCTTCTTCGTCGTCCAGGCCGTGCTTCTGGTACTGCTCCTTGGTTTCCAGCACCACGGCGCTGGAAAGGGGGGTCACCAGATGGGCTTTCGCAGCAGGACGACCGGCCTCGATGCGCAGATCAAGGGCCTGGGGTTCGGCCAGCGTGTTGGACGCATACCAGCCCGCGACAGTTTTTGTCGCCTGGGCAAGACGGGCGTACGGGGTGTCACGGTTCGGTCCGGCGATTGCGGCGGCAGGATCGAGCCAGACCTCGCCGATAGCAGGCGTGCGCCCGCCGAGGGGCTGACGGGCGGCCGTCGCCGATGTGACCGCACCCGAGACGGCGGCACGGCAGGCGAGGTGGACTGCGTCGGCAATGTCTCCGTCACCAGACAGGGCGCGCCGGGCGTATACTCGGTCGAAACCGGCAAGGTCCATCATCACGGCGTCCTGGGCACGAGGGGTTAGCTGCACCCCGATCAGCGCAGGGCCGTTATCCGGATCACTTTGAAGCTGCCTGCGCACTTCGGCGAGGTCACTGATGTTTGCGGGCGAGGCGGCATGCAGGAAGACAACCGCAGACGGGTTTTTGCGTTCGCGCCGGGCGGTCCGCAGTGCCCAGGCAAGTGCGGGGGCCGGGTCTGTACCCCCCGTGTAGGAAGTGTACGGCGGGCTGCCATAGGGCATTGCCCCTGCCCCGTCGGCGTTTTCCCACACGGTCGAGCGGTCAAATCGCACGGTGTCACTGAACCGGACGCGCGAGCCTTTCGGAAGCGAGTGCCGGACAGAGTTCATGGCACGACCGATCATCCCGTTTCCGAGCAGGCCATCCATTCCCGCTGAAGCATCCAGAACAAACACCAGGTCAACAGGCTGCGTGAGCGGGGCGAGTGGGTCCGCAGCACGGACGACCCCTGGGGCGAGCGAATTTCCCCCTTGGGGAGAGGTCCGGTGGCCTGCAGTGACCACCGTGGGGCGCGGACTGAAAAGCTCCTCCTCGCCTCGGAGCGAGTCCTCGGTGCCACCTTCCCCCACGGTGCGAAGCGCGATGCCGTATTTCTGGCTGCGCGGCACGTCGAAGTTGACCGGGCCGAAGGCGGGCCAGTCCACGACCAGTTCTGGCTGCAGTTGGTCGTTTCTATCCCAGCGAAGCGGGGCAGTGATACCGATCTTGATCTTCATCTCACCGTTCGCCGGAACCGGAAAGCACTGGGCAAGCAGGTGGTCGGGGGCGGGCATGGTGACCAGCAGCGGGTCGCGACGCTGGACGACAACGACTTCCTGATAGGCAGCCCGCACTTTTTGTGGCGATCCGAACTTTGCCTTCTGCTCGACACCATTGATCCAGAGCGATACGGCGTGGCCAACGCCGCCGTGCGGAAGCAGGATGTCAGCGCGAGCCTCCTGCGGCTCGGAGGAGTCGTTGCGGAAGGTCATCATCCACTCGTACTCGGCAGTCTCGGTCCTCGGGTCGGCAGTGGCTTTCAATTCTGATGCGGCAAGCCGCAGATCCGGTACGGGCCGCCCGACGACATAGCCGCCCTGTTCTTCGATGGCGACATCATCCGGGCCACCGAACAGACCACCCTGCCGGATCAGACTGGACGGGCGCGGCACCGTTTCGAACGGCGTTCCGGTCAGAAGAAAATACGTGCGCCGCGCTTTATCGGAGTCACTGTTCCAGCGATAGCCGTTCCAGGGCCAGGCACCGTCTTTGGCGGCGTTATATCCCAGGCACACCCAGTACGGTGGATTGCGCCGGTACGCAAGGTCCAGCAGCGTTCTCTCGCCCTGGAGAAAGCGAAGAGCGGCAAATGCCCGCCGCTGCGCGGGGGAGCGTTCCGGGGACCGAATCCCCTCCGCAGTGGCCTGCCCGATCATCACGGGCCGCACAATCAGCCAGAAGACTGCGACAGCCCCGATAATTGCGGTTCCAACGCCCAGCCGCCGCGCACTGAGACGATCTGCAGGAACCGGGTGATCGCCGCTGCTCTGGGCAGCCGCTTCGCTGGTGCGCCACAAAGCGAGCAGAGTCCGGAGCTGGATCAGCAGCAGGATCGTGTCCAGCAGAGGCACCAGCATCAGTGCGCCGATCCCCATCATCAGAAGCGGGATCGCGAATGGTGTTAGAGGCAGGAACATATAGGCAGCCATAGTCGCGACCAGCAGCGAGACCGCCGATGCCGCGATAGCAAGCGTTGTCGCTCGCCGCTGCCCGAGCCGACGCACCAGGGGATGCGCCCCGTCCTGCGCCAGCACCTTCTCGCTGAACCAGAGGGTACCGACGACCAGGCCGTACGCCAGCCCGGTTGCGAGGTCCGGCATCGGATCGAAGAAAGCGGAGGCGCAGAGGTGTGTCACGGCCTCCAGCGCGATGGCGATCTGAGAAAGGATCAGCGCAGCGATGACCCAGCCGCGCCGCCGTCGGTCGCGTAGGTAGTCCCGGTAAGAGATGTCCACGGAGGACGGGGCAGCGAAGGGCGGCGGCAGGCTCATGGGCGTAAAATCCTTGCTCAAAACTCGAAACCACTTTGCTATACAAAGCAACTGTACCACAAAACCGGACGGCGCACCGCAAATTTCGCCGCGCGCTGCTCGGCTTTCTTGGCCGCCTCATCGGCTCCGTGGTTCCCGTGAGTGTCCAGTTGCCGATTGCCGATCCCACAAAACCAAACGGCCCACGGCAGGGTTGCCGTGGGCCATTGAAGCAGTGTCGTTGTCCGGCGTCCTGCCCCTTACTTTGCCACAGGCGGGGGGGCGGCTTCCGGCGCGGGGGGGACCGGGGTTGATGTACCAGGCTTTGGGGCGACATCCACTTTTTTGTATTCGGCGGGTATCGTAAACAGGCTGTCGGCCAGGGGGTCCTCGGTGATTGTCTTGACCTCGGTGGTCAGAATGATCGGGTCCTTAGGGATTGGCAGAACATTGGCATCCGCGGCTTTGCCGTCACCCGCTTTCAAAGTCACCACGATACGGCTGGAAAGCGGCGTTCCCTTGATCGCGCTGATCTTATCGGCAAGGGTCTTCAGACCTTCGCTTGCCCCGGCGATCGGGAGCGGCAGACTGCTCACAAAGTTGGCTTTGGCCATACGGGCACAGGTGGCGGGCGCGGCGATGCTCTCGGAAAACCACTGCTCCCCTTTCACGGTGCTCTCGATATTCGGGATCATCTCCGCCAGGCTGGGATCGGCAGGACGGACTTTCAGGGTCAGCCCGAAGGTATAGCTGGTCGCGGGCTTCCCGGCAATGATCTTCGAGGTCGTTTGCGGTGTCAGCGTGACCGCGCCCGTGTCAATCTTGATCAGGGAAAGAATGGGGTTGCTTGCCGACGCCTCGTTATCCAGGCTTTTGGAGAAACTGGTTACCGTGTAGGTCTTATCCGCCGTGTTCAGTGTATACAGAGCGTCGGTGGCGCAGTCGTAAATCGTGACGCGTCCTTCAACCTCCGAGCGCCGCTTCTCGCCTTTCAGATAGACGGTGGAGACCACGGGCGCCTGGCTCGCGTTAGCCTTGAAATCGCCCCGGGTGGTCTGCTGCGCCTGCTCCGGCAGTCCTTTGATTGTCGTCTCGGAGACGATCTTGACATCGGCTCGGGCGATGCCCACGCCCAGTATGGAGACGGTGAGGAGGGCACCGGACACGGCGGCGTTCCGGAAGGAGAGGCGGGGGATGGTTTGCATAAAAAGGTTCTCTTTCGAACGGCGCATCTCAGCCTCGTTAGCCGCCGCTGCCGCTGCCATTGCTGTCTTTCAGAACGAGATCGTTATCAGTGAACATATGTCCCTGTCGGTCACGCTTGGTGGAGAGGTACCGGACATTATACGGGTTTGCCGCGGTCTTCAGCGGCACGACTTCGGTGATCTCGAGGTCGAAACCCTCAATTCCCGCGAGCTTGGTCGGGTTGTTAGTCATCAGCCGAAGCTGTTTCAGCCCCAGATCCACCAGGATCTGCGCGCCGATCCCGTAGTCGCGCAGGTCCGCCTTCATCCCCAGCATCTCGTTGGCCTCGACAGTGTCCGCACCATTGTCCTGCAGTTCATAGGCGCGCATCTTGTTCACCAGACCAATGCCCCGGCCCTCCTGCTCGATGTACAGCAGGACGCCCCGCCCCTCGGCGGCGATCATTTCCAGCGCCAGGTGGAGCTGGTCCCCGCAGTCGCAGCGCAGGCTGTCCAGCAGGTCGCCCGTGACACAGGAGCTATGGATGCGGCAGAGGGCTGGGGCGTCGTCCGAGAGATCGCCCATCACGAAGGCGACGTACTCGTTGGTGTCCACATCGGAAAGGTAAGCGTGCGCGGTAAACTCGCCGTACTTTGTCGGCAGAGCCGCGACCGCCATCTTGCGAATCAGCTTTTCAGCCCGCCGCCGGTACTTGATCAGATCCGCGATAGTGACCAGTTTCAGGTCGAACTTTTCCGCCAGCCGGGCGAGTTCTGGGACACGAGTCATCTCGCCGTCATCGCTCATGATCTCGCAGATCACCCCGACCGGCTGAAGCCCGGCGAGGCGCATCAGGTCCACGGCGGCCTCGGTGTGTCCGGCACGCTTCAGGACACCGCCCTCACGGGCCATCAGCGGGTTGACATGCCCGGGCCGGTTGAAATCACCGGGACGCGACTGTGCATTCGCCAGTGCCCGCATGGTCCGCGCGCGGTCTTGGGCGCTGCTGCCGGTGGTAGTGCCCTCTTTGGCATCCACCGTGACCGTAAAGGCGGTCCGCATGGACTCGCTGTTGTCGCGCACCATCAGGTCCAGGTGCAGGGCGCGCAGGCGGTCCTCCGGCATCGGGTTCGTGATGATGCCGCTCGCATGCCGCGTCATCAGGGTAACGGCCTCGGGCGTGACAAACTCCGCCGCCATCACGAAGTCGCCCTCGTTTTCGCGCTCCTCGTCATCCACGAGGATAATCATTTTTCCGGCCCGAAGGTCATCAATCGCCTCATCAATTCGGGCGAACGGGCTGCCGCTGCTGATGGTTTTCACCTCGTGCGATGTCACGATCTGTCTCCTCCCGGCAGGTATCCTGGCTCCGTTCCCCGTTGGTCGGCGGCCTGACTTACCAGCGGCCTCCGCTGCCCTCTCCCTCACCGGTCTCCGTCGCGGTTGCCGTGGCGACATAGCCGGATCGGGACAGAAGGTCCATGGTGACGCCCCGGTCCGAAGCCCCCCGCAGCGGCTCGCCGCCACCCGCGATATAACCGCCCAGCATCTTCTCGACATACTTGCCCAGGATGTCGCACTCGATATTGACCGGGTCACCCGCACGCTTTTCGCGCAGGGTCGTGTTGTCCCAGGTGTGCGGGATGATGGAAAGCGAGAAGGTCCGGTCGGCGGAATCCGCGACCGTCAGCGAGATGCCGTCAATGGCGACCGACCCCTTGGTGACGATGTAGCGCATCAGTTCCGGCGCGGCGTCAATGTAGACAAACCAGGAGTTACCCACAGGCCGAATCGAAGCGATACGCCCCGCGCCGTCCACGTGCCCCTGCACGATATGCCCCCCGAGCCGCCCGTTGACGGGGAGCGACCGCTCCAGATTGACGCCGTCGCCGATCTGCAGGGTGCCCAGCGAGGTCTTGCGCATCGTCTCGTATACCGCATCGAAGGTCACCTGCGGCGCATGGGCGCTGGTGACCGTTAAACAGACGCCATTGATCGAAACGGAATCGCCGATCTGAACGTCCTCGGCGATACGACCCGCCGCGACCGTCAGGCGAACCGACTCTCCCTGCCGCTCGATATTCGCGATTTTCCCGACTGCCTCTATAATCCCGGTAAACATGGTTTCCGCCTCACCTTCCCCTCCAAAGCGATGTCGTGTCCGAATCGCCGCACGGTTAGATCCTCCAGCATGACCGCGTCCGCCATGGACCGGGACAGCCCGTCGCCTTCGACCGGGGACTTCGCCTCGCGCCCGCCAATGATCTTGGGCGCGATAAAAAAGAATGCCTTGTCTATCAGGTCGGCCTCCCAGAAGGCCGCCGCCAGGGCGCCACCGCCCTCGAGCAGCACGGCGTAAAGACCTCGCTCCGCCAGCAGAAGAGCGACCGCCCTCATCTCAATATACCCATCGGCGCGCGGCGGCAGTTCCACCACCTCCGCGCCGGTTTCCCGAAGCGCGGCGATGCGCTCCGATGGGGCGATGCCCTCCGCTGCCACGAACAAGGTTCCCGCGGCAGCAATCCGCGCGCTGGGCGGCGTTTTCAGGCTTCTATCTATTATGACACGCAGTGGGTCATGCCCGTTCCCTCTTACAAGGCGCGTGGTCAGCGAGGGGTCATCCGCGAGCACGGTTCCGACCCCGACCAGGAGGGCATCCGCGCGGTTTCGGAGGTGGCGATGCGCCCAGGAGCGGGCACGGTCCCCGGTGATCCACCGAGAGTCGCCGCCCGGAGCCGCGATCTTGCCATCCAGCGTCATGGCGGCTTTGTGGACGATATAGGGCAGGCCCGTGGTGCGCTGCTTGATGTACGCGGCGTTCAGCGCGCGGGCGGTTTCCTCTTTCAGTCCGACGGAAACGGAAACGCCCGCGCTCCGCAGCCGAGCGATGCCGCGCCCGGACACCCGGTCGTCGGGGTCCGTCATCGCAACCACGACCCGCGCCACACGGGCATCGAGGCAGCGGGTAGCACACGGGGTGCGCGGCGTACCATCGCGGTTGACCGCATGCGAGCAGGGTTCCAGCGTGACATACAGCGTCGCGCCATGGGCCGCTTCTCCCGCCTGGGCAAGGGCAACAGTTTCGGCGTGGGGCGTACCGACCCCCTGGTGCCAGCCCTCACCGATCACCCGCCCCTCTTTGACCAGAACCGCGCCGACCATCGGATTCGGGTGGGTCCTCGCCCGGCGCGCGAGCGCGAGCGCGCGGCGCATTTGCCGTACGTCCGCGGGTGTGAACGCGGGGTCAGGTTCGCTGCGAGGCATCCGTGCCTGGTTCCGACCCGGACGATTCCTCTTCGCGCTTCTTCACTTGCTCGATCTCGTCACGCAGGATCTGCCGGACGAAATCCCGCTCCTCGCGGCGGGCGGCGACCAGCGTTTCCAGAGCATCCAGCAGGGCGATGCAGAGCAGGGCGAGTCCCAGAATGACGCAGGAGGCGAGGTAGAACCCCTGGCGGGCCAGTGCGATTCGTCCGTCGCCGAAGTCGAGGAAAAACCACATCAGTGCGAGCGCAAGCAGCAGGTCCAGCAGCAGAAGGCCGAACGTGCGAAACAGACGCGAGCGTCCGGAGAGCGCACCGTACCGATGCGGGTATCCGAAGACCGTGTAGAAAACAGAGCCGCCCAGCAGCGCGGCGAGGGCGATTTGCGGCGCAAGCATGGCTGAGTGTCCTCCTGAACCCTTCCGCTTACGTTCCGGAGGCGGCAGCACGAAGGTTGGAGATACCATTCGCGGGGCCGTCCTCGGCATGAAAGATAAACGATCCCGCCACCAGAACATCCGCGCCGTCCCGGACCAGGCCCGGCGCCGTCCGGTCGTCCACGCCACCGTCCACGGAAATCAGGAAGGATGCTCCTTCCTGCTCCCGGAACCGCGCCAGGTCTCCGACCTTGTCACCGGCGGCAGGCAGGAATTTTTGACCACCGAAGCCGGGGTTTACCGTCATCACCAGCACCAGATCCAGGTCATCCAGAACGTAGTTCAGCAGGGACGGCGGCGTCGCGGGATTCAGCGCGACGCCGGAGCGCCGTCCACAGGCCCGGATCGCGGCGAGGGTCCGCTGGAGATGCGGCGCAGCCTCGGCATGGACGGTGATCAGGTCCGCCCCCGCGGCGGCGAAATTTTCGACGTAGTCATAGGGTCGCTCGACCATCAAGTGGACATCGAAAGGCGTGGTCGGAAAGAGCGGGCGCAGGGCGCGGACCAGTTCCGCCCCAAAGGTGAGGTTCGGGACAAACTGGCCATCCATTACGTCGAAGTGAAGCCAGTCCGCGCCACCATGGACGCAAAGCCCCGCGCCCTCGGCGAAGTGCGCGAAATCCGCGGAAAGGAGGGACGGTGAAATGCGCACATCGCCGCGTGGCAGGATGTCCATATGGGGAAGACTGGCGACCGGTTCGATCATCATATTTTATACGGATTCTCGTGGATTTTATTTCGTTTGTTCGGTTTTGAGCGCGTCATTATCGTAGACTTTGATCGTGATCCGCTTGCCGATCCCCTGGACATCGGCGGAGACCTTCTCCCCTGCCTGCAGGGTTTCGTCGTAGATAGTCCGTGGTCCGTCCCGGTCAATCACATCAATACGGATCCGGTGCGGCTGATCATCCCTGGGGACCTTGTACGGCACTGTAAAGGTGCGCGTTCGGTTATCGGCCTCCTCCGGCACGGCATTGCCCGCGTCGTCGGTCAGCGGATCATCAGGGGGCGTATCGTCGGGCACGTAATCAATCGAGGGCAACGGCTCCGGCGTCGGGGGGGGTTCTTCGCCTTTGGAGCGTACAAGGTCAATCTTGGTTCCGCGTGGTCGGTTTTCACCGGATTCCGGCGACTGGCGCAGAACATTGCCGCGCGGGGCGAGCGGGTCGAACTCGTCTGTGTAATTGCCGACCCGCAGTCCGTTCTTCTCGATCAGGCGCCGCGCCAGATCGAAGGACATGTCCCGGACATCAGGGACCTCAGCCATGCGCGGGCCGCGCGAAACCCACAGCGAGACCTGCTTCCCCTGCCGGATCCGCCGCCCCGGCTCCGGGCGCTGCTGGTAAATCTGGTCCGAGGGAACCTTGTCCATATACTGCTGATCCACGATAGCAAGACTGAACTTCTTATCAATCCCTTCGGTTTTGGCTTCGGTCAGCGACCTGCCCACCAGATTCGGCACGACCACCTCGCTGGTGGGCTGCAGGAAGTTCATGGTCATCCAGACCAGGCCCCCAATCCCACCGATCAGCGCAAGCCCCAAAAACAGGTTGATAAACGTCAGCCAGCGGCTGCCGTTACCCCCATTACCCCCGTTGCCGCCGCTGCTGTTTTTGCGCTTGTTGCCCCGTCGGTCGTTGATTGCTTCGTCTTCATCGCCGGAGATGCCCTGGGCCTCCGCGGGGGTGGCGCGAGGCGGAACCGCTGCCCCTCCCCGCCGGGCCTCCAGCGCCCCTCCCCCGCGGATGGCGCCGGGCATGACGATCGTTGCATCGCCCATGTCTGCCTCCTCGTCGTCGGGCGGGGCGATGGCGGAGACCGCGGCACTCGGCAGAATCGCGGCCCCGGCTCCCGCGGGTATCCGGGCACGGTCCTGGGGCGACCAGGCAAGCGATTTGCCGTAGCGCAGCGAGTCGCGAACCTCACGCAGGTCGGAGAGCATCTCCGCGGCGGAGAGATAGCGGTCCTCGGGACGTTTGCCCAGCGCCTTCTGCACGATACCGTCCAGGGCGCGCGGCACTCCCAGGTTAATCGTGCGCGGCGAAGGCACCGGCTCCTGAGCGTGCTTGATCGCCACTTGAAGCGGATTATCGCCCTTGAAGGGGAGGTCACCGGTCAGCATTTCGAACAGGATGACCCCCAGCGCATAAAGATCCGCGGAGGCGGTGGGGCGCGCCGAGGCTGCGGCATCGGACGCGACATAGGCCACCACCCGTGTCAGCAGGCCGGGGTCCTGATACAGCGCCAGATTCTGGGCCTCGGCGATCCCGAAACCGGACAGCTTCACCTGTCCTTCCGGCCCGATCAGCACATTCTGCGGGCGGACATCGCCGTGAGCGATCCCGCGCGCGTGGGCAAACTCCAGCGCCTCCGCGAGCGCGATGCCGCAGTCTGTGGCGGCAGTAAGCTGAAAGGGCGCGGCGCGGCGGATTCGCTCTTTCAAGTCAATGCCACGAATATACTCCTCCGCGACAAATACGGCAGCCCCGTTTTCCTCATCCGCCCCCACATCGAATGCGCGCGTGATGCTGGGGTGACTGAGGGAAAGCACCTCGCCGAGGCCAGTCCGCAGCTTCTCCTTGATGTTTGCATAATCGGCGGCACGCTGGGGAAGCAGTATCTTGAGGGCGACCACGCGGTTCTGGGCACGGTCACGGGCACGGTAGGCAGCGAGCAGCGGCCCCTCCCCAATAAACTCCAGAATCTCATAGCGCCCGGTCAAGACCCGGTTAATCAGGGCGGCGATGGGACGGGTGGCGGTGCCGGGAGAAGGACTGTGGGGAGAATCGGGGGTTTCAGCGGCCACGGTGGGTTCGATCCTCGTCTTTTCCGCCCTGCCGCACCGCACGCAGCGCGAAAGCGGCAGTAAAGATCAGCAGAAAAACAGCGTAGAGCGCGTTTAAAGGACCTGCGGGGAGCGCGAACCCCAGCGAGGGAAGCCAGAAGGCCGCCGCCGCGAGCGCGAACCAGGCGCAGAGCAGGAAGTCGCGCAGCGGCGATACGGGATTCATCGAACCGCCTCGCCGATGTTCCCGTCTTCGCGTCCGCAGACCTCGTCCTGAAGCGCGAGACCCGCCCGAAGCATCGTTTCCGTTATCCCGCCCATCAGTTCAGCCTTCCCCAGGCTCCGCGCCAGCACGAAGCGAACCACTCCGCCCTCCGCCTTTTTGTCCCGTGCCATCAGGGCGATCAGGTCTTCCACCGGGACATCCGAGGGCCGCTTGACCGGCAGGGCCTGTACCCTGCAGGCCGCGATCACCGCCTCGCGCACCGGGACAGGGGTAACTCCCGCTGCCTCGCCGATACAGGCCGCCGCTGCCATACCGATCGCGACCGCTTCACCGTGCTTGTAGCGCCGGTATCGCGTGGCGGATTCGAGCGCGTGCCCGACCGTGTGCCCGTAGTTCAGAATCGCGCGAAGCCCGCTCTCTTCTCGTTCGTCGGCGGAAACGACTTCCGCCTTGATCTCACAGGAGCAGCGGACCATTTCAGCCAGCGCCTCGGACTGGGAAACCTCAAGCCGGTTCGGCGCGAGCAGAGAGGGATCACGAATGACGCCGTATTTAACGACCTCGCCCAGACCAGACCGAAATTCGCGCGAGGGCAGGGTTTTGAGCGTCTCCAGGTCTGCGATCACCGCCCGTGGCTGGTGAAACGCTCCGATCAGGTTCTTGCCATCGCGGAAATCCACCCCGGTCTTGCCGCCAACCGAGGAGTCCACCATCGCCAGCAGCGTCGTCGGCACCTGCACATAGTCTAGTCCACGCAGATAGGAGGCCGCCACGAATCCGGCGACATCGCCCACCACGCCGCCGCCAAGCGCGACGATCAGCGTTCGGCGCTCGACCGTCCTTGGCAGATTATACAACTTGTCATAAAGCCGTGCCATTGTCGCAACGGTCTTGAACCGTTCCCCGGCGGGGAAGGTGACCAGGTCTGGCGCGTCGAATCCCCCCGCGCAGAGCGAATCGCGGAGCGCCCCACCCCACAGCGCGGCGATCTTCGGCTGCGTGAGGATCACCACGTGCCCGCTCCGCGCGACGCGCTGCAGTCGCTCCCCCGCGGTGGAAAGCAGGCCCGACCCGATCTGAATTTCATACCCCCGCTCGCCCGAAAGCGCGACAGAAACGGTCGTGGCGATCCGGGCGACAGCTGAGGTCATTGGGTCACGGCTTTCAGCGGGGAGAGCGACAGAGCGTCCCGCACCGAATGCTTTCGCTCTATTTCGCGAGCGATCGCTACCGGCGCTCGGTCGGAGGTATCCACGATCAGGTGGGCGGTGGATTGATAGCGCGGACCACGCTCCCCCAGCAGCGAAAGACTCCGGGCGTGCTTTTCGGCACGGGTCTGCGCGCCCGCGAGCAGGGGCCTGCCTTTGTCACGGGCGGTGCGCGCAAGAATCACGTCGGGCCGGGCGGCAAGCCAGACCACGAAGCAGGCACTGCGAAGACAGGCGACGTTTTCTTCCCGCAGAACTGTCCCGCCTCCGGTCGCGATTACCAACGGCTCCTTTGAGGCGCAGACGGCGGCAAGGATGCGGCTTTCCCGGTCGCGAAAGGCGGTCTCGCCTTCATCTGCGAACAGGTCCGGGATGCTGCGCCCTCCGGCGTCCGCGACCAGAAGGGAATCCGTATCCACAAACCGCGCGCCAGCGTTCCGGGCAATCAGTGGCCCGATCGTGCTTTTGCCGCAGCCCATGAAGCCGATCAGCGCGATCCGGACCGGGCCGACCGCAGTCATCACGGTGTCGGTCACGATTCGCGGTCATTTTCAGAGCGGTAGGTTGCCTGAAAACCGTCGTAGTTGCGGCGAATCTCGGGGAGCGAATCGCCGCCGAACTTTTCGAGGAACGCCTGCGCCAGCACGATGCCAAGCATCGCCTCGCCGATCACGGCGGCGGCGGGGACCGCGCAGACATCCGAGCGTTCAGCGAAGGCCGGGACCGCCTCGCCGGTCTGCAGGTTGACGGAGCCAAGCTGCCGCATCAGGGTCGCGATCGGCTTCATGGCCGCTCGCACGACCAGTGGTTCTCCGTTGGTGATACCGCCCTCGGTCCCACCCGCCCGGTTGGACAGACGCTGGACCCCGGTCGGCCCGCCCGGCGAAAATTCATCATGGACCTGTGAACCAGGAGTTTCGGCAGCGGCGAAGCCCATACCGATCTCGACCCCCTTGATCGCATTGATGCTCATCATCGCCATCGCGATCCGCCCATCAATCCGTTCATCCCAGTGCACATAGGAGCCAAGCCCGACCGGCAGACCGAACGCAACCACCTCGAAGACACCGCCCAGCGTATCGCCGCGCCGCTTCGCCTGGTCAATCAGTGCGACCATCCGCTCGGAGGCGGCGGGATCGGCGCAGCGCACCGCCGAATCCTCGGAGGCCGCTTCCAGGGCGTCGGCGGTGATACTGTCCGTGGCCACCGCCGACTCGCCGCCGATCCGGACAACGTGCGACACGATGCGGACGCCGAACTCGGCGAGCAGGCCGCGCGCGACCGCGCCGACCGCCACCAAAGTCGCTGTGTTGCGCGCCGACGAGCGCTCCAGGACGTTGCGCAGATCGTCGTGCCCGTACTTGACCATCCCGACATAGTCCGCGTGACCGGGCCGGGGGATCGTGATCGCCTTCGGCTCCTCGGCGGCCAGCGCGGCGGGATCGGAGACCGGTTCGACCTGCATTCGGGTCTTCCAGTTTTCCCAATCGCGGTTACGGATCAGAAACGTCACCGGAGAGGCCAGCGTCCTGCCGAAGCGGACGCCCGTGAGAATCTCTACCGAATCGGTTTCGATCTTCTGGCGCGCACCCCGTCCGTAGCCGCCCTGACGCCGCCGAAGTTGTGCATTGATGGAGTCCGCCGTGAGGGGCAGTCCGGCAGGAAGCCCCTCGATCGTCGCGATCAGCGCCTGCCCATGGGATTCGCCCGCAGTTAGAAAACGAAGCATGATTGTCTTTATACTATAGCGAATTTCGAGGGGGATTACCAGCGGAGCGGGATAGTGCCCAGAAACGCAAAGGCCGCTGCGGCGGAGCCTTGCCCCGTGTAGCGGCCTTTGCGAACCCGACTTTGGGGGTTACGGGGTGGGAGCAGGACTGCCGCCACTGGTCCCGATGACCCCCTGGGCGCGGTCCTCGATGATGGTCGGGGTCAGGAAGATCAAGACCTCCTGGCTATTGACGGTTCGATCGTAGGAGCGGAACAGGTTGCCGACAATCGGCAGGTCACGCAGGAAGGGAACATCGTTGCGTGACCGGTTCTCCTGCTTGGTGATGAACCCGCCCAGCACCATGGTCTCCCCGTTCGCGATCCGCCGGTAGGTGGACAGGCCCTGCGAGGTGATACGCGGCTGGTTCGGGATGGACGACGCCCCCGATGTCTGGATCTGCGGCGCGACGAACAGCGAAACAGAGTTGTCTCCGTTGATGTGCGGGGTCACGAACAGTTGGTTCGACACCGTGATGAACTGGGTGACGACGTTGGTGATGACCTGTCCCTGAGGGGTGATGTTCTGAATCGTCTGCTGGATCGGGATGAAGTCCTGCACCTGGACACTGGCGGGCCGGTTATTACTGGTGCTGATGATCGGGGCCTGAAGAATGTTCGTGGTGGACCGGGTCAGCGTGGCGCGAAGGTTCGCAACCGCGTTGCCGGAGGCATAAACGGCGCTGACGGAGTTTCCGGAACCGAAGATCGCCGTGGCGACATCGGTGTTCGCGGAAGGCTGGAAGCGCCAGTTGATGCCGAAGCTGTCCGCATCTGAGAGGTCCACGCGGACAAACTCCGCTTTGATGGACACCTGCTTGGGCGCGACATCGAGAAGCCGGACGATCTGACGTAGCTCCTCGATACCCGCGGCGTCCCCCTGCACGATCAGGGTGTTGTCCGCATCGTTGGAGATGATGTTATCCACGCCCGCCGGGGTCAGCGAGCGCTGGTTCTGTCCGCCCTGCTGTCCGCCCTGCTGAAAGCCGCCCGCCCCGCCCTGCTGGAAGCCCCCACCACCACCCTGGAATCCGCCCTGGACCCCGCGCTGCCCGGCGGCGGAGAACGACGGATCGTTCTGCCCGGCTGCCGTGCCGGTCGTGCCCGCTCCGGTCGGAGCGTTCAGGATCGTGCTGGTGTTGCCCGTGTTCGGCTTGAACCGGGTAGTCGAATTCAGAAGGTTATTGTCGTTGATCTGCTCCGGCATCAGCGGCGTCACCGAGGGCGATCGGATCTGCTGCATCGCGGTGTCCGCTTCCAGCATCGCGAGGGCATCCGGGTTGCTAAGGACCCGCTTGACATCGCTGGGCATGATGTAGGTCAGTCGGATGCTGACAAACTGACGGGGACTGGGCGGCGCGAGCATCGCTTCGGGAACCACGGCTGTCTCTCCAGTGCTCGCTGCCTTCGGAGAAGGGAATGCTTCATTCTCGCCCCGGTGACGCAGGTAGAAGATGCCCTCATCCTCGGTCAGGATCGCCCCCGCCGATGCGGCGACCGTCCGTAGCGCCCGGTCGAGGGGAACCTCGCTAAGCTTCACATTTACCCGTTCGAACGTCTTTCCAGACACCGACTGGATCACAATGTTGATATTTTGACTTTTACTGGTGAGCATCGAGACGGCCTGTTTCAGGTCCGCGTCCCGCAGGTCCATCGTCACCAGCGTCTTGGAAAGGTCGCTGTTGTCCGCTGCCCAGAGCGCCGGGGCCGAGACCGCGAGACTGAGCGCAGTCAGCGAAAGGGAACCGGCAAGGCTGAACAGACTCGTGGTGATTGCCGCCGCCGAGACAGCGGACTGGCGTCGGCCCGTGGGCCGCAGAAAACTTCGCATGAAAAATCCTCCTGAGGAGAGAAGCGGCCATGCCGCCCGACGTACCCACCAGCGGGCGCTCCCATTTCCGTCACGCAAACCGCGACGATCTGGGAGCGTCGTTTGGAACAGCGCTTTCTCCTGTGCGCGCCTATCCGCCGTCGTAAGTTGTGGAACTGAAGAGCCAGTCGTAAAGCGACTGGCTCGAGATTGAGCAAAGAAACTAGAAACCGCGACCGCCCCCGATGCCGCCCCCGCCGAAACCACCGCCACCGAAGCCACAAGGGCTGCCCCGTAAGCCT
>JACMJB010000213.1 GCA_014380815.1 Armatimonadota bacterium | reverse complement strand
TGCCTGCATGACTGCCGTTTTGCTCGCTGTAGGTCTTCGGCCCTCCCAGAACCTCGGCGATAAAATAGGCAACATGGCGCGCATGCTCCTTGGGCACCCGCGCGAACACAGGCGCAAGCAGCGGGTTATCGTCTACCCGAGCGTAAAAGAGTCTGGTCAGCCGTTCAAAAGCAGGCATCCCCCCGGCCCACGCATACAGTGTCGGTACTTCCGTATCCTGCTCCGCCATATTTCGTCCCCTTTACTGCTGGTTTCGCTTTGTACTGTAGCAAAATCAGAAACGGAATGGTACCCCTCATTCGGGCAGGGACAGAGACCCGTCCGGAGGCCGAGGGGTTTCGTGGGGCAGCCGCAGTATAGCCTCCATAGCTTCTTTCTGAAGCGGCCCGGTAACGTTTCGCTCTTTGTAATTGCGGGACCAGTAGTTGATCTTTTCGGCAAAATACGAGAGGAAGGTGCGCCCCAGTGCATGATACTCCCGGTACTCGTCCTCACTTAGCCCTATCATCAAGGTAAAACCCACAAAAGACGCTTCACAGTTGACATCAATATAGTAGGTATCGCCTTTTCTCAAAAGATACCAAAAACCCGGTTCGTTAAGGACAACTTTCATGTTGTCTTTTGCTACCCTTCCGGAGTGTCGATCAACGCCTGCAGGCGCTCTGCCAGCGCAACGGGAAACCGACGGAGCCAGGTGCAGCTTATCAGTCCCACGTCCAGCAAGTCCCGGAGGCGTACACGGTCTTTGTCGCGAAACGCCGTTAGCTCGATTCGCACAAGCGCTTCCAGAGTCAAGATGCGGTGACCGTCGGCATTTATAAACTCCATCACTTCCGGTTCGGCAGCGCTTCATGTTCGCGCACTTTTTCACCGGAAAAGACGATATGAACCGCATCACGCACTTTGGAGTTTGGGCCATCGAGAAAAACATCCATTCCGGTGACATGACGATAAACGAATCCTGCGCTTTCCAGTGAAGCAATGACGTTCGCCAAGTCGTTCCGGCGGATGAGAATGTTCACGTCCTGCGTATTGCGAACCGCCGCTTCATCAACGCGGGTCACCCAGGCAGCAAGCGGCGGTTGTGCGAAGGAATCTACCGCGAACTTTCTCCACAGCACTCACCATCCGATCCAAAGAAAAGTCGTGGGATACAGCAGTCACTCTTTAGTGTACCTGCTTCCGAAAAGAGTGCGGAGGAATGCCTTGCGGGCGGTTTCCTACTGGCAGGCCGACTCGTTTTCCTTTTTCTGCTCGGTTTCCGCTTCCCGATTATTTCTGGCAGTGGCAGTGATACAGAGCGCAATCCGGCAATTCAGCAGCCGAAGCGATGGAAAGGAAAAGAGTATGAGCACGGAAACGATGGAAGAACAGGCAGGGCGGGAGAGGGCCGAAATGGGGACCAAGCCGGTTCCGGAACACCAGTGGCTTCAGAAACTCGTCGGTGACTGGCGCGTCGAGACGAAAATGATGATGGGACCGGGGGAACCGGGACAGCCGGACCCGGCAGAGCAAACGTCGGAAGGCGCCGAGAGCGTGAAAAGCCTTGGAGGTTTGTGGGCATTCGTGGAGGGAAAAGCGATGATGCCCGATGGTACGGCTATGAATTACTACTCAACACTCGGCTACGATGTTTCATTCAAGGAGTACCGGGGCTGCTGGTTCGCCTCCATGTCCTCGCATCTGTGGAAGCAGGTGGGGAAACTGAGCGCGGACGGCACGGTCATGACGCTCGATTGCGTGGGGCCGCACATGACAAAGGATGGGGAGACGGCCAACTACCGCGACGAAATAGCGATCCTTGATGCCAATCACCGGACGCTGACCTCTTACGGTCAGGACGAAAGCGGTGAATGGCACGAGTTTATGAAAGCCCACTACACGCGGGTTTGAGGGGTTTCCTTTCCCACTGCGAAAGTCATCTGTTACCTTCATCGCCGCGAAGGGCAATGGATGGCTTTTGCTTTGCACCCGGCTTAGTCCGTGCGCGGTGATCTATCGCAATACAGGTGGAGAATCACGTCGGCTATCCCTCATTTTCCACACCTGCTCTCCATAGGGATAGATGCGCTCATCTGACAGTAGGCAGTAGGAGTACCGATCCAGGTTCAGGATTCCAAACAGACTATCGGGACCATCCATCCTGATTATCCCCACCATGCGTCCACGCGCCTTGCACCAAAGCGATCAGTCTGTTATAGGCGGTGTCTGCGTCTCCAAAGGGCTGCAGATAAAAGGTAATCTCCTGGTAGGTGGGAATTTTCCAGTATTGCTCTACGGTGCGCTTTTTGATCTTAGCGAATGCTTTAATTTGTGATGCTACAGAGCCGATTATTGTTTCCGCTTCGTCTGCATTCGGAACCTCAGCCATAAGCCGTAACAGAATACCAATGTTCGAGCGCATGGGTGGTCTGACCTCTGGTTCGGAGTGTTGAGTGCTGATTTGAGAACTTCATTTTACGGTAAAATAAGGCATGGACGAGCCGAATCTGGATTGGACACAGATTGTCGCCGAGCGCAAGATCAAGGAAGCGATTGATGCGGGCGAATTTGACAACGTGCCCGGCATGGGCGAGCCGGTGGACCTTTCGATTGACCCCTTCACGCCGGTTCACCTGCGCATCGCGCACAAGGTCCTCAAAAACGCCCGTGCCCTGCCCGAATGGCTCCAGCTTGAAAAAGAGATTCAGGAAGAGACCCTCGCGGTCCCGCTTCGTCGCGATCAGGGGCTGCACGCGATCCGCCTGGCGAAGAATACGCCCTCGCGGGACCGGGCAGTCGCCAGGCTTCGCAGCGAACACCGCGACCGCATGGATACCATCAACACCCTGGTCCTCAAATATAGTTTTGTCGCGCCCGCCTCCGCGCAGCGGCCTTTTCGGTCGTTCAACCTCAAGCACGAAATGGCGATGTTGGAAGAGGCAATCCGCGACGTGATGACCCTTATCACGGAGCGCGAAAAGGCGCCCGATCAGTCGAAGCTTCGGCAGCGACGGCGGTTTTTGTGGTAGCGACCGAGACGCACGCGTACCCTCCGAGCGCGTTGATTGACCTCTCGTCCGACACGGCGACGCGCCCCACCCGCGCAATGCGGCATGCGATGGCGCAGGCTCCCGTCGGCGATGACCAGCGCGGCGAAGATCTGACTGTCAATACCCTGCAGGACGAGGCCGCCCGGCTTCTGGGCAAAGAGGCCGCGCTGTTCCTGCCCTCAGCGACCATGGCAAATCAGATTGCGATCAAGGTCCATACCCAGCCCGGCGATGAGATCCTCTGCCACGAGAAGGCGCATATTCGGCTTTACGAAGGAGGGGGTCCCGCCCTGCTGTCGGGCTGCCTCCTTCGCCCGCTGCCCGGCATTCGCGGCATCTTTACCCCGCGCGACATCCGGGACAATGTCCATCCGGATGATCCGCACTTCCCCCGCACCCGGCTGGTCTGCGTCGAGAATACCCATAATGCCGCTGGTGGCTGTGTCTGGCACCCGGATGAGCAGCAGACGGTCGCCAAGGTGACCCGTGAGCTTGACCTTGCCCTCCACCTGGACGGCTCCCGCTTGCTGAACGCTGCCATTGCCCTGGACATCCCCGCTTCCACCCTTGCCGCGCCGTTCGACACCGTCACTCTCTGCCTATCCAAGGGACTGGGCGCACCGGTTGGGGCGCTTCTTGCCGGGGATGCACGCACGATTCATTCCGCGAGGCGGTGGAAACACGTCTTTGGCGGCGCGATGCGTCAGGCCGGAATCGTGGCGGCGGGCGGTCTGTATGCCCTGCGGCATCACCTTCCTCGGCTCCGCGAGGATCACCAAAATGCCGTCCGCCTCGCCGAAGGGCTGGCCGCGATTCCCGGCGTGTATCTCGACCCCGCGCCGGAGACCAATCTTGTCTTCTTCGACATCGCGGGCACTGGTCTCTCCGGCCCTGCCGCGATGGAACGACTGCTGGCGAACGGCGTCCGCGCTTCGGGTATGGGTGGGACCCGCCTGCGCTTCGTGACCCATCTGGACGTTTCGGCGGCGGATATCGAACGAGCAGTGGCGGCAACAGGGCAGGCACTGCGGGGTTAGAACACCACTTCCCCTGATCGTGGGTCTCCTTCCGAGAGGAGGTCCGCCCTGGAGGGAGGCAGTGGGTAAAGGGGGCCGTGCGCCCAAGGGGGAAGGGGTGTTATGGACGTTGCCATTTTAGGAGCCTCCGGGGAC
>JACMJB010000212.1 GCA_014380815.1 Armatimonadota bacterium | reverse complement strand
GCAGGCAGGCCCGGCCAAAGCGCGGTCAGCAGCGCCCCGGCGGTCGCAACGGCGCTGCCCACCCCCATCCCCCACCAGGCGCCCTTGGTCGTGCCCCGACGCCAGTACAGCCCGCCGATGATCGCCGCGCCCGACCCGCCCAGGTAGATCGCGCCGGTAATCAGCTGATACATCAGGATATAGTCGCGTAGCGGAAAGACCAGCGAGAAGACAAAGGCGAACGCGGCCACCCCCAGGATAGACAGCCGCAGCAGGCGCAGATGCTCGGCGGGCGGCAGATCGGTTTTCTTTTTCAGCGGCAGGTAGACATCCTGGACAAAGATGCTGCCCCAGGCATGCAGGTAAGTGGTGTCGTTGCCGATGGTCCCCGCGACCAGAGCCGCGCAGAGCAGACCGACCGCCCCCACCGGAAGCATTCGCACGAGGGCGAGCGGCACGGTGACCTGGCTGCGCAGGTGCTCGTCCGGCACCGCGCCAAGCGCGGCGTTGATGCCTGCCGCCTGCGCGGCGAACTGCTCGTTGTGCAGCAACACGTAGGCGCAGATCGGGATCAGTGTCAGGATCAGATAAGTGATCCCCCCGCGCCACTCCGCCAAAATGCCCGCCATTTTCGCCTCGTGCGGGCTTTTCGCGGCGCAGTTGAACCCCTGCGTCCCCTGCCATCCCAGTCGGTTGTAGAACAGCTTGAAGGCGAAGATCAGGAAGAACCAGACATTGAAATCGGCGATCCCAGCCTGATCGAACGGGTCAATCAGCGACTTGCCGGGGGGGGTGGCGGAGAGGGTATTGGCAATGTCCCCCCAGGCGAACTGCGCCAGCAGCACGCCACCGACCGCGAGAAAGACGATATTGATGAACTGCGCCTGCAGGAAGTCCGTGATCATGACGGTGACCATACCGCCCGACAGCGTCAGAAACAGCGTCACGGAGAGCATCGCCAGCATCACCGGCGCGATGGTCGGAATCTCCAGACCAGCGATGCTAAATGCAGGTGGCAGGCCACAGAAATAGACCAGGAAACGCGCGGTGACGCCGGGAAAGATGCCGTAGTTGAGCACGCCCGACGCCCAGCCGAGAATCCCGGCGAAGACTCGGAAGCGTCGGCTATAGCGGCGCTCGAAGAACTCCGCCATCGTCAGGGCGCGGGTTTCACGGTACCGATAGTTCACCCAGCCGGACAGCGCGATCACCATGCCGATGGGGGCCATCATCAGGCCCCACCAGCTCGCGGCAAAACCGGCTTTGTAGAACTTTTCAAAGTTTGCGATCACCCCCACCAATCCGAGCGCGGTCAGTCCCTCGGACAGCGTGAGCAGGTACCGGCCCGCGCACCGGTTCGCGGACAGAAAGTCCGTGACCCCGCGCGTATAGCGCCGGGCATAGGCAGCGATAGTCAGCAGAGCCACCAGCAGAGCCGCCACAATGCTCCAGTCGAACAGAGAGAGGTTCAACGTTGAACCTCTGACACGTTTTTCATCCACGGGGTGCCCGCGATGGTCCCGGACCTCAGATTATTGGCGGGGCATCCGTGCCCGAACCCGGTCAGCAATTCGATCCTCCCTGGCAAAGTCGCGTGGCATTTCTGCCTCTCAGCGTTCAAACGACCGAATCGCCGGCGATTCGGCTCCCATAACAGCGCACCTCGAACAGAGCAGCGGGCGCCCTCCCCTCCCCCGCCGGGTGCTCCAGTTCCACACGGAGCGTATCGGTGGTGATCGGTGTATCAAAACGGATCGAGCGATGGGTCTGGTGGTTGTCGTCCACGGCGGCGAGCAGCGTTCCCGCCGCGTCCCGCAGACGGAACCGCGACACGCAGAACGGCATCTCAGCCTCCGGGTGCCCCATCAGAACGGTCTCCATCGGGTGGTCGTAGTCCGTGTCGAAGAATAGTTCCACGCGCTCGATCGTCTGTTTCTCGTCCCAGGTGAGCGTGAGTGCCGGGGCGGGATCTTTTGAGTCCGCGAGCCAGGCGTTGGCTCCGGTGCCGGTCGGGCGCTGCAGACCGCTGACCACATTGCGCGGCGCAAACGCTTCGGCAAGCGGCGGCGCAATGGTGATGGCCAGATTGCGCCCCGCGGGACGTCGCTGCGGGCACCAGAACTCGAAGCAGTCCACGCCGATCTCGCCGGGCGGAGTCTGACTGCTCGACCGGGCGACCGCGGGGTTGAACCGGTTGCACAGTGACAGCACCCCGGTCAGCCGCTGGGCCGACGTTTTCACGGTCACGGTGGGATTCATCGAAAGGCAGTAGAACAGGTAACGACCCGTTTCCAGAACCACCTCGGGGAACGCCGCCTCGATGGTCTGGCCCGGGCCGGGGGGAAGCGCGTACCGGCGTGTCGCCAGGGTGACATCCGGCGTGAAGTTCTCGGCCCGGCTGCTCGCCCGCAGTTCCACCGTCAGTTCCGTCGCTTCCGCGGCGTCCACCGTGAAGGTAACGACCGGAGGCGGACCGGCGGGGACCGGAAGCAGCATCGCCCAGGCGCTGGTGAGCGGCAGATCCGGACCATCCGCAGGCAGTTCCTGAAGGGCCAGAGCGCTGGTCGCCTCAATGTGCGCCCGCGTGGCAAGGTCTTCATCGTCCCGGAGAGAGAAGCCAGGGATGTGCTGGCCGGTCCGGAGCAGGTCCCGCTGCAGCCGGGCCAGCGGCGTTCCCTGGGCAAGATCGCGGGGGCGCAGGTCCTGCTGAACACAGATCGCGGAGGCGATCCCCACTGCCTGAGCCGCGTGGGCCGCAGTTACCATAACACGCGTCGAACCAAAGGCGACGTGCGACGCGGAGATCAAGCGTCCAGCGAGGAACAGGTTGGGGACGCTGCGGCTATACAGGCAGCGATAGGGGATTCCGAAGATTCCCTTGCTGTGCCACTGGTTGCAGCCGGGCTTCTCCGAAAACACGCCATCGGCGGGGTGCAGGTCAATGCTCCAGCCACCATAAGCGACCGCGTCGGGGTGCGCTGTCTGCTCCACGATGTCCTGCTGGCGAAGCAGGTAATCGCCCTCGAAGCGCCGGGACTCGCGTTTGCCGGGAATGTGCCCCACCCACTCCAGGGTCAGATTCGCCGCATCGGGGAACTTGCCGCTGTTCTTGATGTAGTCCCAGACACCGTAGACGACCTTCCAAAGCTCCCACTTGATCTGCTCGGTGTCATGGATCGTGTCCAGACGCCCTCCGTACTCGATCCACCATAAACGGCAGCCGTATGTCTGCGTGTTGAACGCGCGAAAGCGGGGGATACGGCCCTCCACATCGGTCAGCGCAAAGGCAGGCGGTACATAGCGCACCGGTCGTCCGACATCCTTGCTGTAAAAGTAGAGCGAGTGCCCCAGCAGTTCGCCATACTCCTTCGTGGGCGCGAACTTCTCCCCGAACTCGCTTTCGGTCTCCGCACCCATGCGAAAGGCCGCGCCGGTCAGGAATCCGACGATGCCATCGCCGCTCGCATCGCAAAACAGCGGGGCGGAAAGCTGGTACTGGGTGGCATTCTGCGAACAAAAGGCGGTCACCGACGCAACCGCACCGTCGTCGTTCTTGACCGCTTCATAGACAGCGGTATTCAGCAGCAGCGTCAGGTTCGGCTCGCGAGTGGCGGTTTCCAACAGCAACGCATCGAACAGGAGCGGGTTTCCCTCCGGGTTGCGCCAGGTGTTCTCGACCAGCAGTTCATCCGCCAGCCCCCCCTCGCGCGCCCACCGGTTGTTGTTCCCCATGTGACTGGTTGCGCCGAGCGCCCACAGCCGCACCTCTGAGGAGGCGTTTCCGCCAAGAACTGGCCGGTCCTGCACCAGCGTCACCCGGATCCCTTGCCGCGCCGCGGTCACGGCGCAGCAGACGCCTGCCAGGCCGCCACCGACCACGACCAGGTCCGACTCCAGGTGCTGGGTTTGCAGGGTGCGAGACGATTGAGGCGCGGAAACAATCACAGAGCGTTCTCCCTTCGGCGTGCCGGACTGGTAGAGGCACGGACAATCAGCTCCACTGGCAGCCGGACCGACTGCTGAGCCAGGCGATATTCGACGGGGTGCAGTCCTTCGATCTGGAGGTGCAGCAGATCCAGAGCGGTCCGGGCGAGCTGGTGAATAGGCACTCGGACCGCTGTGCGCGCGGGCAGATCAAAACGCCCTCGGTCATCCAGGTCGTTCCAGCCGATCAGGGAAACATCCTGGGGGACTCGCAACCCGTGTTCCGAAAGTGCCGAGACAGCTCCCTGGGCGATCTGGTCATTGTAGGCGATCACCCCGGTGAAGGGGGGAAGCACCCCCGGCGAGCCAAGCACCTGGCGAAGCGCATCGTACCCGCCCCCGGTTGTTGCCTGACCGCGCGCCACCAGGATATCGTACTCGCCATTGCCACCCAGACTCTGCCAGGCTGCCCGGAGCGCCGTCAGCCGCCGCAGACCAAGGGGCGAATCTTCGTTTTTGGGTCCCAGTCCCTGGACAAACAGGATCGTTCGGTGACCCAGCGTCCACAAATGGGCCGCCGCCTGCGCGATTCCGTCGGCATCATCGAAGGTGACAGAGGGAACACCGGGCAGGTCCCGGTCCGGCAGCAGCAGAACCATCGGCCCCTGCATCCAGGGAGAGTCCACGGTCTCCAGGCCGGGAAGCGCGTAGGGGATCGCGAGAACGCCATCCACACTGCCGGTGTGAAGCAGATGACGCTGTCCCTGGTGTTCGCTTGCGACACGGCCTGTGACACAGGTGACCAGATTGCCGCCCCGCTCATCCACTGCGACCGCAAGTTCCAGCAGAAGCGCGGTGTACAAAGCGTTGTTGAACTGTCGGCTGACCAGTCCGATGTTCCCGGTGCGCCGGGCGATCAGGGCACGGGCGGAGGGGTTGGGCACATAACCGAGATCGCGGGCCAGTGCAAGGACACGGACGCGGGTGGCTTCCGAGACCTTGCCGGAACGTCCATTCAGGGCGTAAGACACGGCGGTCGAAGAGATGTTAAGCTGCGCGGCGATTTCTTTGATTCCAGCCATTGGAGATCCAGTACACCCTGGTTCAACGTTTCATGCCGCCTGCTCGGCACCATAAGTTGCAGGTTAAACGTTGAACTCGTACAATGCGATTATGCGCGGAACTACCCCTTCTGTCAACAGCATGCCCGGATTTATTTTTTCGACGGTCTCTGTCCTTGCTCTTGCGGCGAGGATCATCTCGCTGGCGTTGCTGGCGGCTGGCACGACATCTTCTGCGCTTGCGGCACCCGGCACACCTCCCCCTGCCGGTACCGCGTCGGAGTGCCAACCACGAGGTGGGATGCCCCACTTCTTCGCTCGACTGGAAGCGGGCGAGCCGGTCACTATCGCCTATCTGGGCGGCAGTATCACGGACACAGACGATGGATGGCGAAGCCTGACCCTGCGCTGGTTTCGGGAGCGATACCCAAAGGCGAGAATCAAGGGCATCAATGCCGCGCTGCCGGGCACCGGCTCGGACTTCGCGGTGTTTCGACTGGAACGGGAGGTGCTTCGGCATAAGCCAGACCTCGTTTTTGTGGAGTTTGCGGTGAACGATGGCGTGGCTAACCCCCGCACCCGCGCGGCCATGGAGGGGATCGTCCGCAAAACACGACGAGCGAGCCCGACCACGGATCTGTGCTTCGTCTACACCATCGCGGAGAGTCACCTGCCCGATCGCGCCAGGAGTGGGAGGACGGCGACGGTTGCCGCCATGGAAGCTGTGGCGGACCACTACCGGCTTCCCACCGTGGACTTTGGGGAAGCAGTTGCACGGCAGGTGTCCGCGAAGACCCTCACATTCACCGGTCCACGGACTGTCCAGGGGACCGTTTTTTCCGCTGATGGCACCCATCCTTATCTTGATACAGGCCATGTGCTTTACCGCGATGCCCTCGTGCGCTCGATTCCGCTGCTTCGCGCTGCTTCTATCGCCTCCGGTGCGGGTCCGTGGTCCCTGGGTACGCCACTGGACCCCGACAACTGGGAGAACGCCCGCCTGGCTCCGATACCCGCCGACTCGGGCCTGCTCCCGGTGATTCCTGCCGATCTGCCGAACCCTCTTTTCATAGCACGCTACGCCCCTCTCCTGCCACGACTGGGGAAGGCGGACCTATCCGGCAGCAGCAGCGGCTTCACGTTTCGCTTTCGGGGTACCGGCTTTGGCTTCTATAGCTTGAAGGGGCCGGATATCGGCCCTTTTGTCGTCACCGTGGACGATGCCCCGCCGCTGCTGGTCAATCTGTTCGACCGCCACAGCACCGCGCGCCGTTACCGGATCCGTCCCTGGCTTTATCCCCAGCCACTGCCGCCGGGCGAGCATTTGGTGCGCGTCACCCGGTCCCTCGAGCCGTTCGACAAGGTCGCCCAACTTCGTACCTGGGGGATCCTGGTCGAGAACCCCGCGGAATACGCGGGCGCGGTGCTCTACCTCAGTGATCTGCTTATCCTTGGGGAGCTTTTGCCTTAAAGGGGTCCCCTCCCACTCTGCTGCGATTCTCCAGAGCGAGCGATCCGGTGACAGGCAGAGAATCACCGACGCGCCGCGGGATTGCATCACCACGGCGAAGGAATATCAAAGGCACTTAGCTCGCTCTGGAGCAGAGCGATAGGGCAGGGTAAAGTGGGTACAATCTGAGCGTTATGGATGCCGCTCACTGGGTACTCGCTCTGTTGCTTGGTCTCAGCCTCGCCGCCTCGGCGGGGCTGAACGCCTTTCTGCCGCTCCTGATGCTGTCGGTCGCGAGCCGGTTTCACCTCGCGGGCATTGATCTCGGCAGCAGCTTTGCCTGGCTGGGAACCGATGTCGCCATGGTTGTGCTGACGGTCGCTACGGTTGTTGAGATCGTCGGCGACAAGATCCCCGCCGTGGATCACGCCCTGCATGCGGTCGGCCTGGTCGTCCGACCGATCGCCGGATGGCTCGCCGCAGCCTCGGTTCTCGGCGGCGCGGACCCGGTGGTCGCCGCGGTCGTGGGCCTGATTATCGGCGCACCGACCGCACTGGGCTTTCACGCCGCCAAGACCGGCACTCGCGCGGCCTCGTCGGCGACCACGCTCGGCATCGCGAACCCGTTTCTCTCGGCGATAGAGGATGTTCTCTCGTTTCTGGTGTCCCTGATCGGCTTCCTCGCGCCGCTTCTGGTGCCGTTCGTGCTGGCGCTGCTGGCCTGGCTCTTGTGGCGACTGACCGGATCGGCGCGCGCCCGGCTGGCTTCCCGGAAGGCTTCCGAGAAGCTGGCTCCACCTTGACTCGCTTGTGACCCCATAGTACAATCGGCCTGATATGTCGTCCCTTGATACGCTCCTCGTTCCCACGGCCGCACCGGATGCGGAGACCGCCACCTTTCTGCTGGAGATCGGTACCGAGGAGCTTCCCTCCGGCTCCGTCGCCCCCGCGATAGAGCAGCTAAAAGCCGCGCTCACCGCCCGGCTGGAGACCGAGCTGTTGTCCACGTCTGAGACCGACGTGGAGACCTATGCGACCCCGCGGCGTCTGACGCTTCTCGCGAGATCCCTGCGACGACACCAGGCGGATCAGGCGGTCGAGGCGCGTGGACCGGGGGTCAAGGCCGCCTTTGATGCATCTGGTGCGCCGACAAAAGCGGCACAGGGGTTCGCGGCGAAGCAGGGTATTCCCGTCGAGGCGCTGGAGGTGGTCGGCGAATACGTGGTCGCCCGAACTAACAGAGTGGGTCGCGCGGCGGGCGCGGTGCTGGCGGAGATCGTGCCCGACCTGCTGAAGGACGTAACGTTCGGAAAGTTCATGCGCTGGGGCGCGGGCAACTATCGCTTTGGTCGTCCGCTGCGGCGCTT
>JACMJB010000034.1 GCA_014380815.1 Armatimonadota bacterium | reverse complement strand
GTCATCGTTACTTCCCCTTCCGTGTTTTCCGGTCCCATTTGTCGGTTGTGTTCATTGTGCCCGGCGGAACAGCCTCAGACAATAGACATTCCGACCACGTTATTATAAAATCTGCTATGGACTCAATCAACAGTACCGGCTTTGTCGGGGAAGATCTGCTCTTTCTCGCGGCGTCTCGTTCCCCGAAGTGCACTCTGTGCCTGGATAAGCATCTGGTCGGATACTTCACGATCCAGTTCATGGATACCGGCAGTATTGATCTGGCCTACGACAACGCCTGGCAGCACCTGGACAGCGGTCAGGGGTGGTTCTGGCCCGCTTATCCCGGACCCCGGCTGCGTTTTCATCGCGCCGCCGGATTTGCGTCGTGGTCGCATCGTCATGTGGGGTTTCAGGGACCGCGGGTTCAGCGCTGGATCGCGGAGGGTTTGTGGCCGCTAAGGGCACAGCCCGCGCCGCCCGAACGCGACCCGGCAGAATGGGCGGATTTCTTCGATCGGCTTCAGGAGCAGTCCCTGCGCCCCGATACCTGGGGACGTCGGCGCGCGGTCAATCTGCTGGAGGAGATTTTGATCGCGCTTGCCGAAGCGCGGGCGCGGGAGACCGCGGCGCGCCCTGCCTGGCTTACCACCGCTCTCGACACGCTCGACGCAGTGGTCGAGGCGGGGACCTTCGCACCGGATTATGCCGCGCTTGCCGCTCGCCTTGGCCTTGGCGGGAGCACGCTGCGCCGCGACTTCAAAGCCGCGACGGGCCTATCGCCGCACGCCTATGCGCTTCAAGCGCGCCTTGCCCGCGCCCGCGCGCTTTTGGGGGAGACCGATCTGCCGCTTGCCGCTATCGCCGAACGCCTGGGGTATGGCAGCGTCTACTTTTTCGCGCGGCAGTTCAAGGAGCGGGTCGGCATGACGCCCGGCGCGTTCCGCCGCAGCCGGGCGCTATGATGTCGGTTCGTCGGTTCGCCGGTTATTTCGCCAGTTCGTAGAGCGCGTGACCGTAGATTTTCGCGCACTGCAGAAGCCGTGCGACGGGGAATCGCTCATCGGCCTGATGGGCACAGTCCTCATCACCCGGCATCGCGGCTCCAAAGGCGACCCCGACCGGCGCGACCGAGGTGGCATAAGTGCGCCCCCCCATCGTCAGCGGCGCGGTGGTCGTGTCTCCCGTCTGCTCGCGGTAGACCCGAAGCAGAGTCTTTACCGGCTCCTGATCCTGAGGGACATACAGCGGCGGCGTATGGGAAAGCGATGCCACCGTCCACCCGCTCTTTTCAACCGAAGCGCGGAATCGCCCGGTGGTTTCGTCTCCGTCCCAGGTGGCGGGATAGCGGACATTGAACGTCGCCCGAACGACACCTTCCCGGTACTGGACGACCCCCAGATTACTGGTGAGCGCCCCGGTCACCTCGTCGCTGCCCCCGATTCCGACCTCACCGCCGTCGGGGGCGCCTCGCAGCGCGAGATCCGTCATCCATTTGGAATCGGCGGAGGACAGATCATCGAATACGGAGATCTGCGAAGTGAGCGCCCGCATCAGTTTGATCGCAGCATTGTCCCCCTGCCCGGGGGTAGAACCGTGCGCGGACTTTCCCAGCGCCCGCACCAGCAGACCGTCCGCGGTCCGCTCCGCCGTGATACCGGACATCGGCACCAGGACGTGCTCCGCGCCCTCCAGAAGGCCGGAGTCCCCCACAAGCAGTGCGCCAGCATCTCGCGGCACCATGTTCGGTCGCAGACCGGACTCAAACCACGCGACCCGCAGCAGCGCGGCGCGGTCCTCCGGTACCTGCTTTTCCCCCACGGCGGTAAAGGACCCTTTTTCCGCATACACCAGCGGAAAATACGCATCCGGCGTGAAAGCGAGTGTCGGCTTGGGCTGACCTGCCGGGCCAAAGTAATGCGCCATACATTCCCAGCCGCTTTCCTCATCGCAGCCGAAGATCAGGCGGACCCTGCGGGAAAGTGGGATGCCTTCGGCGGCGCAGAGATCGAAGACCGCCTTTGCGCCAAACAGCGCGGCGAAGGTGGGGCCTTTGTCGTCGCTCGTTCCGCGTCCCCAGATAAACCCCTCGGAGACTTCGGCTCCCCACGGATCGTGCGTCCAACCCTCCCCGGGGGGGACCACGTCCAGGTGTCCCAGCATTCCGACAATCTCGCTGCCGGTCCCGAACTCCGCATGACCAGCGTAGCCACCGAAGTTCTCGGTCTTCATTCCCAGATCACCGCACAGCGACAATGTCTGGTGCAGTGCCTCAGCGATTGGGGTCCCAAAGGGAGCGCCAGACCCCGCTGTCGGTGCCTTCACACTGGGAAGACGGAGGATCGCCTGGGTTCGGGCGATGATCTCGCTTTCGTGTGCATCCACCCAGGCAGAGATTTTGTCCTTCATTACAGTTTCCTTATGCATAACTTGTCGGTCGGTCCCGTTTTAATTAATTCGGCGGATCAGGTATATTCTTTGGCGGTTTTAGGTATTCTAAGGGAGCCGAACGAACCTTTCCACACGGCTAAGGAGAATTGAATATGAATAAGCGAAGTCTGACCGCGCTTTTTGTGGGTGTATCTAGCCTTGCCGCGCTGAGCGTCCTGGCAGGATGTGGCCCCAAAGAGGGCGAAACCACCGATACCACAACCGCACCTGGCACCACATCCGGTGACGGCAAGATGATGGCATCGCCAGGCGCGATGGCATCGCCGGGCGCAATGACAGCATCTCCTGGTGCCATGTCTGCGCCTCCCGGACCCGCCACAAAGTAATCTTCTCGAAACCTGGGAACTGTTGGCGTCGCGTCGCGCGGAGACCCTGCGCGAGGTGGCGCCTTTTGCTTTATGCTTTTTATCCCGTTTTATCCGGCGAAGAAGTGTAAACAAAGCGCCTCACCAACGCGAGCGACCGCCTCGCTTCCCGCGTTGGCGGCAGTCCAGCGTGGGTCAAGAACGTT
>JACMJB010000211.1 GCA_014380815.1 Armatimonadota bacterium | reverse complement strand
GTTGGCAGGCGGGGCCGGGGTCTGCGCGGCTGCGAGCGCGACCGGCGACGCAAGGGACACCGCCACGGACACGGCGGCAAGGGCGCGCACGAGACGCGGGTTAACAGGCAGAAGCATAGTGGGGAAGTCCTTCTTAGAGAGGAAGCGGCGAATCGTTTGCTGGCTTTGTCGGCATCGCTCGCGGCGGCGCGAGCGGCAGGAGGGCGCGGGGCTTGAGCACCAGCGACCCCGTTATTTTATGCCAGCGGAACCAGGGCGTCAAGCGACCGGGAGGCAGGCAGTGATGACGGTGCCCTGTCCCGGCGCGCTTTTTATCGCAAAGGTGCCGCCCACCCCCTCCGCCCGTTCGCGCATCGAGGCCAGACCGACCCCCGCGCCGCCGCTGGTCACCTCGAAACCAACCCCATCGTCCGAGATGGTGAGCACCACCGCCCGGGCCGCGTCCTCCTGCCGCAGGGTCACGGTGGCTCCAGTCGCCTCCCTGGCATACTTGGCGGTGTTCGTCAGGGCCTCCTGGGTGATCCGAAGCGCCGCCAGACGCTGCGGCGCGGGCAGTAAATCCAGGGCCGCCGCGCCCTCGACCGTGATCGGCAGACCGGTGCGGCGCGAGAGCCGGTCCGCTTCAGCGGCAAGCACCTGGGATGCGGGGACCACGGGCGGAGCAGACGGCCGGTCACCCGCTCTGCTGTCGCTCCGCGTCGCCATGGTGTCTGCGGCGGGCCAGGGGCGAGTAAAGAACGTCCAGTCACGCACTGTGGTCATCGCTTCCCGCAGCGCATTGGCTTCCTCCCGCAGCAGGGTGGCAGTCCCGTCCCCGCTGCCATCTGTCGCGGGCAGGGTAGCTCTCTTTTCCAGGGTGCGCGCCGCCACTTCCAGGCGCAAAACAGAGGCGGCAAGACTGTTCCCGACCCCATCGTGTACCTCGCGAGACAGTTTCGCTCGCTCGTCCGCCAGGGAGACTTCGGCGCGCAGAACCGCGTTCTCGCGGTCGGTCGCGGCGGCGTTCTCCCGGAGCCGCCGTATCACGCTGGTGACCGCGCTGAGAAACGTAAGCCGGGTGCCCAGATCGAGCACATAGCCTGTCGCGAGGAGCGAGGGCAGGTAGTCTTGTGGCTGCCCGGTCCGCCCCGCTGGTGGCGTGGGCAGAGTCCCCAGAACAAGCGCCGCCGCCGCACCCCAGCGAATATAACCCGTCTCCTGCTTGGAGGCCAGAATCGTCTCCGCAGTCACGACCACAAAGACGACCACCCAGAGCGGGGAAGAGACCCCGCCGGTGAACCGCAGTCCCAGCGCGATTAGCGACAGGTCCACAATGACAAAAAACCACCCCAGGCGGGCGTACAGCGGTCCTTCCCGCGGTTTTCTGCGCCGCTGGACCGAAGCCAGACTCCGAAAGAGCAGGTTCAGAAACGCCAAAAAAAGGACCACCAGAAAGGGTCCCTCCTGCACTGCCTCAGCGGTCCGGTAGGGCACGATCCGGTGCAGGAACATCCAGGCCACAATCAGCAGCAGCACTAGCCAGTACACCCGGCTGATCCGCCAGGGGGAGCGGGGGTCCGGGTAGGTGATTTTCCGAAGCAGCCGCAGGAGTGTCATAATCCTCCTTTGCACACGAAAGCGGCTGCTTCCTGCTAAAGTGAAATGCCCTGCAGAAGCAGGAGGGGTCGGGAAAATTCCCAGCGTCCCCCGGTCAAATCCAGGGCGACAGAAGCGAAGAAACACAGCAGCATGGAAAACACTCCGGGGCGTTCATTGAGCACGGCACACTGCCTTCAAAACGTTTTCTCCCTGCTGGTCGTGACGGTGCTGGCATTCCCTCTCAGTCGCGCCAAAGATGCAGAACAACATCTTTGGAGAACACCTTCGGTGCGTCAAAAGACTTCTGCCCGCTCGCATCTACAGCGACGGGCGGCGTGTCGCCCTCCGGTGCGAGCCACTCCCCCTTCCAGCCCACGGGAAAGGCGCTGGCAAACCCCGTAGTCCCGCCGCTGGCTAGGTAGACCCAGTACTGGCGGTCCTTTTCCTCCAGGCACACCCCTTTCTTCGCGACATCCCAGGTGGGGCGAAGACGACCAAAAGGGATCTTCGCAAAAAAATCCCAGGCGGATTTTGCCGCACGGTGCATTTCAGGGTGGCGCTCGGCAGGATCAAGGGTGCCACTATAGCCTGAAGAGGAATCGCCGTTCATGTCCGCAAAGTTGATCGTGGCAGCCGCGAAGAGCAGAACGAGCGCCTTGCGCCGCACCTGATCGGGCGTGAGGCCGCCATGCAGGGAATTGCCGGACCAGAGCACCTCCTGCGCGTAGATCGGACGGCTGCCGGTGTGGTTACGGAAGACAAAGTTGTGCAGGGCGGAAAAGTTCTCGCTTTTCTCAGCCGGTCCCCCCTGAAGCGTCGAATAGCTGCCCCAGGAGGAGAAACGAAAGGGGTCGTCCCCTGAAGCGTTGTGGACCGAGAGGAGGCGACCAAAAGGGTCCAGTCGGTGGATCAGCTCCCCAAGCCGGTTTACCTCAGCGAAAGACAGGCGGTTGCCATAACCTTCCGGCTTCCAGAGTGGCTCCGGACCGGAAACGTTGAGCAGGACATTCCAGTAAGGAGCGAAGCGTGCAAGCGTATAGCGTATATAAACCTCCTGATCGGCGGGATCGGTGGGAAACTGCGACTGCCTGCCGATGAAACCGGCGAAGGGATAGACATAGAATCGGCGTGCGCGCAGATCATCCAGGATCGCTTCGGCTCTGGCGTACTCACCGGGAATCACTTTTTTAGCGCGGGCATCCCAAAGCTGCGGTGTTGCCCACCCTCTGCCACGACCGGGCGTATCTCGATTAAGATAATGGCTGCCGACAGAGAGCAGGTTATAGCCCTGGCCTTGTGCCCAATCCAGAAACGCGGTACGGGTCGCCGCTGGAAAATTCGTGGCGAAAAACCGATCCCCAACATGGAAGCTCCGCACCACGACCGGCCCCCCGGCACCGGCAGCGAACCAGATCGGGTTCTCGCGCCAGCGGGTGAGCGGCCCCGGCAGATCAGAAGCTGCGCAGTCAAACTCGCCCGACGTTTGCGCGGCACCATCGGAAAAACGCGCGGTGTAACGCCAGCGACCGGCCTGATCGGGCGAAAACCGAAAGCGCCACTTCACCCCTCCGTCGTGAAAGCCCCAGAACCTTGTCACCTTGCCATCGGGCGCGGTGAACTCCGTGCTCAACTCGACGCCGCGCACCGCATCGGTCGGTGGCCTGGGATGCGCAAGCTGCCCTTCGAAAAGTGCCCACTTGCCGACCGTGGGGGCGGCAGCGGCCCGCGCCGCCGGGGCCGACAAGACCATGGCCCAACCCGCAAGAAGGATCAAACAAAGGGCGACTCGGCGGAAGTGCCTTCCGCCGAGTCCAGTCTGGAGCGTCACTTTCGGACCGGTGCTGCACAGCAGCCGGTGCCTTGTTTGGTCGCTTTGGAATGCGTCACCGTCACTGCCCCAGTCGAGCCGGAAAGCGAGAACGCTCCGTAATTGGCATTGGTGCCGTCGCCGCGAATTACGCCGACAACGGAATCGCTGTAGGCGAGCGGCTTTGCCTTTCCCTTGATCGCGCGCGGAATCGGCCAAACCGTGTTGTTTTCCACAACGACCGGAGATTTGCCATCGCGACCCGTAATCACGGTAGCGGCAAAGCCCCCGTGTCCCGGGATGTCGAGACGCAGATCG
>JACMJB010000033.1 GCA_014380815.1 Armatimonadota bacterium | reverse complement strand
TTGTCGCAGATCGCGGATCTTGGCGACGAGCGGACCGTGCGCGAGGAGGCGCTGACCGCGCTCGTCGCGCTCAAAAACGCCGAAACGGAGCTTCGCGAGACTGAGCAGGCGCTCGCCGCCACCCCACAGGATAGCGACGCACTCGATGCTTACGCTGCCGCCGTGGACCGCTTCGAGTTCGCGGGTGGGGATAAGGCGGAGGCCAGCCTTCTGGGTGCGCTCGCCGCGATGGGCTTTTCCGAAGCCGACCTCGAAAAGCCGATCATGGTTCTATCGGGCGGGGAGAAGACGCGCCTTTCCCTGGCAAAACTGCTCGCCTCCGCGCCCGATATTCTGGCGCTCGATGAGCCGACAAACCACCTGGATATCCGCGCTGTCGAGTGGCTGGAGGGGTTTCTGAGCCGCTTTTCCGGCGCGGTCCTGGTGGTTTCCCATGACCGACGCCTGCTCGCCAACGTCTCCGAGACCGTCTGGGAGGTGGAGGCACAGGGCATCACGACCTACACCAATGGTTACGAGGGCTACCGCGAACAGCGCGAGGCCACCCGCGCCCGCCAGCTTGCGGAGTACGAACAGCAGCAGGAGGAGATCGCGCGGACCGAGGAATACATCCGGCGGAACAAGGCGGGGCAGAATACCCGGATCGCGATGGGACGCCAGAAGCGGCTCGACCGGTTGGAGCGGCGGGAGCGCCCCCTGGACGAGCCGGGCCAGATGAAGGCGCGGATTCAGTCATCGGGACGCGCGGGACGCGAGGTGGTCGTGGTCGAACGCGCGACCAAGCGATACGGCAGCAAGGTCCTGCTCGATGGCGCAACCTTCTCGCTGGAGCGCGGCGAGCGTGTCGGCATTGTCGGCCCCAATGGGGTCGGCAAAACCACCTTTATCGAGATGGTGCTGGGCGAAGAGTCCCCTGACAGCGGCTTCGTAGGCCGGGGCTTCGGGGTGACCGTCGCCTATCACAAGCAGGACGCCGACGATTTCGATGGGGAGCTTTCCGTGCTCGACAACTTCTACGAGCGGAGCGGCCTGACTGTCGGTGAGACACGTTCGCATCTGGCACGATTCCTATTCACCGGCGAGGACGTTTACAAGCCCGTTTCCGCACTGTCCGGCGGAGAGCGCTCCAAACTCGCCATGGCTCTCATGGTGCTGTCGCCCGCCAATCTTCTGATCCTCGATGAGCCGACCAACCACCTGGATGTTTACTCCTGCGACGCTCTGACCACGGCGCTGAACCAGTACGATGGGACGCTGCTTCTTGTTTCCCACGACCGCGCCCTGCTCGATGCCGCCACCAGCAAGACCCTCGCGCTCGAAGGCAGCGGCAAGATCACGCTGTTCGAGGGCAGCTACCAGGCCTACCGCGCCGCCCAAGAACACGAGGCGGCAATCGCATTACCCAGACCCTCACCCCCTCGCCTCCCCGCCCGCAGGCGAGGAGGAGGGGAAAAAGAAGAGAGGGTGAGGGAGGGTGAGGGTCTGCCAAGCACAGGCCCTTTGAACGCCCGCGAGCTATCCAAAGAGCGCCAGCGGGCGGCCAAGCGCGTCGCGACATTGGAAGAGGCGGTCGCTCGTTTGGAGACGCGGGTGGGGGAGATCGAGACCGGGCTATCGGCCCCGAAGTCCTCGGACGATGCCCTGACTCTTTCGGCGGAGCACGCCCGTGTCACAGAGGATCTGGCGGCTAAACTCACCGAATGGGAGTCCGCGACGCTGGAGGCTGAGGCGCTGGGCGCACCGGTCTAGCAAAGGAGAGGTTCAAGAGCCATGTCTGAGATGTTCGATGATAAGGAAGTGGCTGACGACGACGAGCGGACGCCCTACGAGCGGACCCCGTACGCACTGTGGGCCTACGAGGAAGACGGAGCGCTGCCCACACGAACCGAAGAGGCGACGTTCGTGCTGCACAAGGACCTTGAGACGGAGTACCTGCACGTTATGCTCTTCGAGGCGCTGGACGATGCCTACAAAACGCTTACGGAGTTCACCGCCGCTACCGGTCGCAAGGCGGAGCCGAAGCGCACCGAAGTACGCTCGATTGGGGAGCACTTCCACATTCGCCTTTTCCGGGCGGACGGCAAATGGCACGATATGTCCCTCTCCGAATACCTGCACGGCATGGCATAACCCGTCATGCCCCATTGGGCAACGCCCGGCACGGTCTGCAACCTGCCGACCCCTGGCGGGTCTCCCTTAACAAAGGATCGGAAAGACAATGGGTTTTATACTCCAGGGGATATTCGGACTGGCGCTGCTCGCCGGAATCGCATGGCTGATGCTATACCTCGCCACCCGCAAGAAAGAAGCAGTGCGCTGGACCCGCGAAGACCGTGAAGCAGAGCGGGAGCGGCTTCTGACCGTGCCCGGGGAGATCTTGTACTGCGCCGCCTGCCAGAAACGGTTCGACGGGCCACTGCCCGATCCTGGCTGCCCGCACTGCCACTGCGCCGCGTTCGTGGTGCCGGATCGGCTGCGGGGCGCACCGAACGAGGGTGGTGAGGGTCAGTCGGTGGGAGAAAGAGCGAGATGAGAAAATCAAAACGGTTGCGGGTTCTGGGCTTTCTGGGCTTGGGAATATTGGGATTCGTGGTGTTCCTGATGGTCTCCATCAGCCGGGGCGGGCATATGGCGGGGCCGACGTATATCGCGCCGGGGAATGTCGGTTTAATCATTGACAATTACCGGGGCGAGGTCGAGCAGCGGCAGATGCCCGCCGGCCTGCACTGGCAGGGCATCTGGGAGACCGTGATCGAAGTGCCGACCGCGCAGCGCACGATCTCCCTCGACCGCAAGGAGCAGGGCGGCAACGGATCGCGGAGCGCGGTTCTGGTAAACACCGCCTCGAACATGCTGACCGCGGATGTCACCGCGCAGTACAGTATCCTCGGCGGCAAGGCGAGCGACCTTTATGGCACCTACCAGGACCAGTTCGCGGAGATAGACCGGTTCGAGAATGTTCACCTGGTCCCCGCGATCAAGGAGGCGATCAACTTCGCCATCGGAGACCTGGATACCGCCGACGCGATGACCGCATCGGGCAAGGAAAAGGCCGCTCTCGCCGCGCTCAAGAAGCTGCAGACCGAATGGTCACCGCGCGGCATCGAGTTTCATAATCTGCTGCTAAGAGGCATTGACCTCGATGATGAAAGTAAGAATCTGCTCAATCAGACGGTTCAGAAACTGCAGGAGATTGACAACGCTCGGCTCGCGCTCCAGCAGCAGAAGATTGATAATCAGACCGTGCTGCAGCGGGCTAAATCTGAGGCGCAGATCAATCGGCTCCAGGACGCCACTCTGACCGATCTGTATGTCCAGGACAAGCTGCTGGAGCGGGTCGGCACCATTTACCTGCCCTCAGAAGAGATTCTGGGGATGCGGGGGAGTTCCAAATGAAAGTAATGCTTCGCGCGTTTCTGATCGCCCCGCTCCTGGTGTTCGCCGCGGCGGCACTTTCCGGATGCAGTGGCTTTGTGGTCAAGACCGGCAATGTCGGCCTGGTGGTCAACCATTACACCGGTAATATTGACGGGCGGGTGCGCCATGCGGGCTTTAATGCCCAGCCGCCGTTCTCGGGCAGCGAACTGATCGAGATCCCGACCTACCAGCGCACCTATACCATGGTCCAAGACTCTGCCGAGGGTACCCATACCGGCGATGACAGTGTGCTGGTGAATACGGCGTCGTCCAACAATCTTCACGCCGATGTTTCCGTGACCTACCATATCGTCTACGATCCGGCACGGGGCGCGGAGATCGTGCGGCTCTATAATAAATACCGGACGCAGTTTCAGGGCAGCGGTTTTGGAGCGTTCGAGGAGACACAGCTCCGCCCGTTGTTCCGCAATGCGGTCAGCAATGCCTTCGGCAAAGCCTCGACCCTGGAGGCGATGACCGGGCAGGGCAAGCAACGCGCCGCCGAGGATGCCAGGAACGCCCTGAACCTTCAGCTCGCCCCTGATGCGATTCGCGTGGATGAGGTACGCATCCGAGCGGTATATCCCGACGAATCCACCAAGAAGACCCTGCGGACACACCTGGAGGCGGAGCAGAATCTGCGGCTCGCGACGCTGAATCAGAAGCTGAGCGATCTGAGCAGTCAGAAAGAGGTCTCGCGGGTGACCGCTGAAGCGCAGGCGGCCCGTCTTCGGGCCGCCTCTCTGACACCGCGCCTGGTGAAGTTCCGGCATCTGGACAAGCTGAACATCATCGGGGTCGCGCGCGGCAGTGTCGTCTCGATTCCTCCCACGGCGGCCGCAACCACTTCCACGTCCGGGGTTCCAGGCAATTCAGGCGATCCGGCAAGATGACGCCTACTTCCCGCTGAGAAAAGCACTGACAGTTTGAAAGTAGCGGTCGCTCTCCTCCACCCAGGGTCGGTGGCCGCTCTTTTCAAAGATCACCAGCCGCGAGGCGGGGATCAAGCGGTTCAACTCCCACGCGATCCCGGGGGTTGCGACCCGGTCGGAGCGTCCGACACAGATCAGGGTCGGCAGGCCCGCGAGCGTCTTCATGCGTGGGCGCGGGTCGTAGGCTTTCATCGTGCCGCCGACTTTCCACTCCGGGTCATCTCCCAGCATGGCGAGGTAGACAGCGTTGTTGAAGCCGGTGCCGGGAGGATCGTTCGCGCGAAACATCCTGGCAGCATTCGTGGTGTCATACCAGTAGAGATCGTCGGTAGGAGTACTGTAGATCTCCCCGTACTCCGCGGCGCTGGATTTGACCCCTGTTTTTCGGAGCGCCATCAGCTTTTCCCACACCTCCGGGAATCGCGTTTGCGCCTCACGGTTGCAGTTGTCAATATTCTGCTGGAAGCCGTCGGCGCTGTGCAGGGTATCGGACAGGATCAGTCGGTCCAGATGGGCGGGGTACTTGAGCGCGTAGGCCAGGGCCGGCATCCCGCCGTAGGAGTGCCCCAGCACAGCGATCTTGTCCGCCTTCAGCGCGATCCGCAGCGATTCGATGTCGTCGGCATCACGCTCGACCGTGTACTGCTTCGGGTCTTGAAGCCGGTCCGAGCGGCCCCGACCCAGATTGTCGAAGTAGACAACCGTATGGGTCTTCGCCAGCCGGTTAAACCAGGGATGAAACGACGTGTGCCCTCCGCCCGGCCCGCCCGCAACCAGGATCAGGAGCGGTCCCTGCCCCTCCTTTTCGTAATAGATCCGTCCTTTTGGCGTCGGGATAAACGCACCGTTGCCATGAAGCGGTACGTCGTAGTTCGGCGCGGGCGGTGGCGGGGCGGCGGATGCGATGCGGGCGACCAGCAGGGCGACAAAAAGAAGAAGACGCTTGCTCATGGCTTACCGATACCGCATAATCGTACAAAAAGCCGGAGGAAACCGGCTTTTTGTTTCCGAGCGCCAACGGAGCGCCAACCGCTCTAATGTGCGGTGTGCCCCCGGCGCATGCCGCGGGCCGCGGATCTGCGCTTCAAAATATACTGCTGTATTTTCTGCTCGCGGGCCTGCTGTGGTGCGGTAGTTTTACCGGGCCTGGGCGAAGACTGGAAACAGGACGGTGGCGAGGATCGCGATCACGACGAGCAGTTCAATCAGCGTGAAGGCTCTGGTATCCCGCACCGGCGACGCTTTTGCGCGCCGGTGCACTCTATGTTAATCCCGGCGCTCCAGCAGTCGGGCCGCCGCGGCTCCCAGCAGCAACGTCAAACCAA
>JACMJB010000210.1 GCA_014380815.1 Armatimonadota bacterium | reverse complement strand
GACAGCATAATCTCACCGAGTTTCAGATGTGGCGTTTCTCACTTGTCCCCGTGTGGACCTGCCTTTAGCATTCTCCCTCTGTGCGGAGATACAGGGAAGGAAGCGCCTTGCCGCTCCTGGGCGGGGTCGGTCTCGTTCCGGTTGCCGCTTCCGTCCCGCCTGCCGCTGATGCGAAAGTGAGGTTGTTCCATGAATGCTATTTCCGCTGATTTGAATCCCGCAAACCTCCGCCCCACGGTCGAGATCCGCCCTTTCACCGAGAACGACTACGAAGCAGTCGTTGCCGTGGAGAGGGTGGTCTGGCCGGACTATCCACAGACCGCCGACGAATGGCGGTTCCGCGACCAGAGCCGCGACCCCAAGTGCCGACAGGCTCGCTTTGTCGCCGAAGTCGCCGGGACCGATACCGCTGTCGGCTACGGAAGCTACTATCAGTGGGCGGATATGTATCATCCCCGCAAATTCCATGTCAATGTCAGTGTTCTGCCCGAGTGGCAGAACTGCGGCATCGGGGAGCGCCTGTACGACCAGGTGACAGACTCCCTGAAACCGTTCGATCCCCTGGTGCTGCGGGCGATGACCCGCGATGATCAGAAAGCCGCCGTTCATTTCCTGGCCCGCCGGGGCTACGTGGAGGAGATGCGCGACTGGGAATCGCGGCTGGAGATGGCGGCGTTCGATCCCGCGGCCTTTGCCCAGGCCGAAGCGCGGATCGCCGGTCACGGGATCACCATCACCACGCTTGCGGATCTGCAAAAACAAGAGGAGGACTGGGCGCGAAAACTGTTCGATCTGGACTGGACTGTGACTCTGGACATGCCTTCCCCGGACACCCTGACACAGCCGACCTTCGAGCACTGGGAAAAGAGCGCGCTGCAAAACCCGAACCTGCTGCCCGATGCCTGGTTTATCGCCCTGGACGGCGACCGGCTGGTCGGCGAGTCCGCCCTCTGGAAAGAAGGAGGCGGAAAGGACCTGAATGTCGGCGCGACCGGGGTAAGGCGCGAGTATCGCCGCCGGGGAATCGCGCTGGCTCTGAAGCTGCGGGCCTGCGCCTTCGCCAAAACCTACGGCTGCGCCCAGATCCGCACCTGGAATGCACAGAGTAACCGTGCCATGCTTTCGATCAACGAGGCGCTGGGCTTCGTCAAGCAGCCCGCCTGGATCGCCTACGCAAAAACACTGAAAAACGACCCCGACATCCCCGAAAGAACCGAGGCCAAATAATGCCCCCGTTTAACGTGCGCCCCTTCGATGCTTCGGATGCCGATTACGCGGTGACTGCCGCTGTCTGGAACGCGGCCTGGCCGGATTACCCCGAAACTGCCGGAGAACTGCGCCATTCCGACGAAAACCGGGACCCCAAGGTAAAATGGGCGCGATTTATCGCCCGAACGGAAACCGGGACCGGAGTTGGGATCGGGATGTACAATCAGTCGAGCGGCATGTATCACCCCAATAAGTTCGGGGTGGATATCACCGTCGCACCGGAGAGTCAGGGTCAGGGGATTGGTGCGGCGCTCTATGAACGGATCCTCGACGCGCTTGCCATGCATGCCCCTATTGCGCTGCTTAGCGACATCCGCGAGGATGGGGAGCGCGCCCGCCGCTTCGTGGAGACGCGCGGCTTCGTGCCCGGAATGCGGGAGCAGGAATCGCGCCTCGATCTTTCCACCTTCGACCCGGACCGGTTCGCCGAGGAGATAGCGCGGGCAGACGCGCAGAATATCGTGCTGAAGACCGCGCGCGAGCTTCGCGACTCCGATCCGGGTTTTTACGAAAAATCAGATGATCTGTTCTGGACTATCGCGCAGGATATCCCGCACCCCGAGCCGCCGACCCGGCCCCCGCAGGAGGTGTGGCGAAAGCGGTTTGAAGACCCGAACTTCCTGTGGGACGGCAATATTGTCGCGCTGAGTGGGGACGAGTATATCGGTGTCAGTGTGCTGTGGACCTCGCAGGGCGGTGCGGACTTATACACGGGAACAACCGGCGTGTTGCGTGAATATCGAAAGCGTGGGATCGCGTCCGCGCTGAAAGTCCGCGCCCTGTCCTACGCCAAAACAAGGGGCGCGGCGGCGGTGCGGACCTGGAACGAAGAAAACAATGCCGGGATGCTCGGGATCAACTATCGCCTGGGCTTCGTGAAGCAGCCCGCCTGGATCTGCTACACCAAAACCCTGGCCACGACGGAGGGGGCTGGAGCCGCCGAATGACGCAAATCCGGTCTTTCTTCCTGCGTCCGTTTGACCACAGCGATGCCGATTACGAAGCCAGGGTCGCAATCGGCAATGCAGTCACTCCCGACCAGTCCACTACGGTTGCCGAGCAGAAAGAGCAGGAGGCTCAGCGCATCGCGAGCCACCAGCATCAGATCTGGCTGGCAGAGGCGGAGGGGCAGACGGTTGGAATGGGCAGCTTCCGTCATGATGACTGGGAGTATCATCCCACTGAGTTCTGGCTGCGCATTGCGGTCCTGCCGAAGTTCCAGGGGCGCGGCTGTGGCGGCACGCTGTACCGGCACCTTCTGGAGAATCTTGCGCCGCTCCAACCGACCGCGCTGAAGACCTACTGCCGTGAGGACCGTGCCCGTGGTCTGCGGTTCGCGCAGGATCGAGGCTTCATGGAGGAGATGCGAATCTGGGAATCGCGTCTCGATGTCGCCGCGTTCGACCCAGAACCCTTTGCGGCGGAGCGCGAGAAGGTATCTCAACTGGGGATCGTGATCCGATCCCTGCGCGATCTGGAGAGCGATCCGGACCGCGACCGCAAGGTGTGGGAGCTGGAGATGGAAACGTCCGCCGATGTCCCCAGCACTTCGCCGTTCACGCCACTGACCTATGACGAATACCGAAAGCATGCCTTCGACGCTTCCAGCTTTCTGCCCGACGGCTTCGTGGTCGCGGTCGAGGAGAGTACGGGCGACTACGTCGGTACGAGTCACCTGTGGCGTCGCCGGGCGGACCAGGACCTCCAGACCGGTCTGACGGCGGTCCGTCGAACGCACCGACGCAGGGGCATTGCGCTCGCGATGAAGCTGCGCGTGATTGATTACGCGAAGTCTCTGGGCACGCCAATCATCCGAACCGAGAATGCCCAGCACAACCGCGCCATGCTCGCGATCAACGAAGCACTGGGCTTCACCAAACTGCCCGCGGGAATCACCCTGGTGAAGCGACTGACCGGCAAAACGGCGGAGTCGCAATGATCCGGCCTTTTGACGAGACCAGCGAGGCGGACTATGTTTCCGCGACCGCCCTTCACAATGCCGTGACCCCGGAGTACCCAACCACGGCAGAGGAGATGCGGGACGAAGACAGCCGCCGTGATCCCCATCACCGACACGGGCGCTGGCTGATGGTCACGGACTCGGGGGGCGTGGTGGGCCTCGCCAGCTACCATCAGAACCCCTGGATATACCATCCAAGACGCTTTAACGTCTCGGTAAAGGTGCTTCCTTCGGTGGAGCGGCAGGGGATCGGGTCCGCGCTTTATAACCATCTGCTGGATGCGCTCGCGCCGTTTGATCCCCTGGACCTCCATGCGGACATCCGCGAGGACAAAACGCGCGCGGTCCGGTTTGCGCAGGACCGGGGCTTTGTGGAAGAAGTACGGGAATGGGAATCACGGCTTGATGTGCGCGCTTTTGACCCCGTGCCCTGGGCCGGGGCGCGGGAAAGGCCCGCACGGTCCGGGGTCGTCCTTCGCTCCTACCGAGCGCTTTCCGGGGATCCGGACCGCGACCGAAAGCTGCATGCCCTGGAATCGCAGACGTTTCTGGATATGCCGACCCCGGTTACGCTGACCCCGGTTCCCTTTGAGACCTTTGAGCGTGCGGTGCTTCAGGCGGCACACTTCCTGCCCGACGGTCTCCTGATCGCAGTCGAGACAGCGACCGGCAGCTTCGTCGGGTCCACCAACCTGTCTCGTGCGCGGACGGTAGTTATCTGGAGACGGGCCTGACCGGGGTGCTGCGGTCCCATCGACGCCGGGGAATCGCGCTCGCGCTCAAGCTGCACGCGATAGACTATGCTCAGTCGGTATCCGTTCCAGAGATACGCACCGGTAACGCGAGCACCAATCGCCCGATGCTCGCGATCAACGAGGTGCTCGGCTTTGTCCAGCAGCCCGCCTGGATCTGGCTCGTCAAAAAGACGGGAGAAGGTTCATCATGAACGTGACGATTCGCGCTTTTGAAGAAGACCAGGACGACGATTATGCCGCTGCTGTCGCGATCCGCAATGTCGTAACGCCCGATCACCCGTCCACGGTTCAGGAGATGAAAGATGGTGATCGCCGCCGGGACCCGAAGTGCCATTACGGGCGCTGGCTTGCCGAGAAGGAAGGCGTGGCGGTCGGTTATGGCGGTTACGGACAGTCTGCCTGGGCCTATCATCCGCAGCGATTCGGTATCAACATCGCGGTCTTACCGGATCAGGAAGGCAGAGGCATCGGCGGCGCCCTGCACCGGCATCTGCTGAGCGCACTGGAGCAGTTCCGTCCCACGGAACTGCACACCAGTATCCGTGAGGACTGGGAACGCGGGCTGCGCTTTGTGCAGGACCGGGGTTTCTCGGAGGAGATGCGTGAATGGGAGTCGCGGCTGGAGGTGTCCACCTTTGACCCGTCACCCTGGGCTGAGGCGCGGGAAAAACCCGCGCGACACGGCATCCTCCTTCACTCGTACGCGGAGCTAGCCGCGGATCCGGAGCGGGATCGCAAGCTGCACGCCCTGATCGTTCAGACGTTTGCGGATGTGCCCTCCACGATTCCGCTGACGCCCCCCTCGCTCGCGCTGTACGAACTGCAGGTGCTGCAGCACCCGAATTTTCTTCCCGATGGCCTGATGATTGCCGTGGACGAAAAGAGCGGGGCCTATGTCGGGTCGAGCGAGGTGACCCGGCGGCAGACGGATCGTGATCTGGACACCGGTCTGACGGGAGTGCTGCCCGACTACCGGCGCAAAGGCATCGCGCTCGCGCTCAAGCTGCGCGTGATTGACTACGCAAAATCTCTGGGCACGCCGGTCATTCGAACCGAGAACGCGACCACCAACCGTGCCATGCTCGCCATCAACGAAGCGTTCGGTTTTGAAAAGCAGCCAGTGTGGATTCAGTTTGCTCACCGAACCCCGCAAAATGAAGGACCCCACCGATGAAAACGGAGAAAACCGAGAAAACTGATCTCACTTCTGTTACGATCCGGCCTTTCGATCGAAACAGCGAGGCGGATTACGAAGCGCTGGCTGCCCTTCAGAACATCGAGACACCGGAGATGCCGGTGACCGCCTCGGAGATTCGGTACCGGGATGAGCAGCAGCCCGCGCACCTGTTGAGTGGACGCTTCCTCGCGCAGACCGCTGCTGACACGATCCTTGGAGTGTCCGATTATGGGCAGTGGCTGGGAATGTACCACCCGCGCCGTTTCTGGGGAGGGGTTCTGGTGCATCCGGACTGCCGCCGCCAGGGGATCGGAACGCGCCTCTACGACGCCCTGCTGGAGCGACTTGCCCCCCACGACCCACTTTCCCTGCGCGCGGTCGCGCGCGAGGACAAGCCAGATGCGAACGCTTTCCTGGAGAAGCGCGGCTATGCGCCGGACATGCGTTTCTGGGAGTCCGTCCTCCAGGTCGCCGCCTTCGACCCCGCCCCTTACCAGGGCGCCATTGACCGGTTCGTGTCGGAGGACTTCACGATCCGCTCTTACGCGGATCTCGCGAATGATCCCGACCGGGACCGCAGGCTGTACGAGATGGTGGAGGAGGTGCATCAGGATGTCCCCAGCCCCGAAGCGCGCACACCCGTTCCGTTCGACGAGTGGATCAAGCGGCTCGACAGTCCGAACTTTCTCCCCGATGCCAACTTCGTCGCCCTCGGCCCGGACGGGACCTACCTGGGGATCACGATGCTGTGGAAGCGGCAGGCCACCGACCAGCTTCAGACCGGCCTGACCGGGGTGCGCGCCGCCTACCGCCGCAAAGGGATCGCGCTTGCCCTCAAGCTGCGCGCGATCGAGTATGCCCGGTCCATGGGCGCGCCGAGCATCCGCACCGACAATGAGTCCAACAACCGGGGGATGCTTTCGATCAACGAGGCGCTGGGCTTCGTGAAAGATCCCGTCTGGGTGGTGTATGTCAAGACGCTGAGCGAGGAAAAGGAACCGCCTGTATGACCCTTCCCGTTGTTTTTCTTTCCGGTGCGCCCCGTGAGCAGGGTCTGCAGCACGGGCGCGCGCTGAAAGATCGGATCGCACAGAACGTCGCGCTGTACTTCGAGCGATTCGACCGCGAAGTCGGTCTGCCGCGTTCGGAAGTCCATGCCATCGCGCGGCAATACGCGGACGCCATCGCGCGGCAGAACCCTGCCTATCACGCAGGCATGGAAGGGGTCGCGGAGGGAAGCGGTTTTCCGCTCGCCGACATCGCCGCGCTGAACGTCCGTTACGAGATTCTGTATTATCAATTCGGCAAAAATGCGATCGCCGCGGCTCAGGCGCGAAGCGAAGGGGTCGCCGATGGCTGCACGGCTTTTGCCGCCCTTCCCGCAGCGACCGCATCCGGTCATCTGCTGATGGGCCAGAACTGGGACTGGATCCCGGAGGTTCAGGGCGCGGTCCTGCATACAACCGACGAAGACGGCTTCGAAACGCTCGCCTACACGGAGTCGGGCATTGTCGGGGCCAAGATCGGGTTCAATCAGGCAGGTCTGGGCCTTTGCATCAACGGGATGACCACGGTTGACGACGACTGGTCACGACTGTCGCGCCCCTTTCACGTCCGCTGCTGGGAGATGTTGCGTTGCCGAACGCTCGAAGCCGCCCAGGCGGTGATCGCGGGCGAGGCGCGCGCCTGCTCCACCAACTTCCTGATCGCCCAGACGCCGGGCAATGTCGTGGACATCGAAGCCGCCCCGGACAAGATCAACCTGCTCGGCTGTGACCGCGCGGGCTGCCTGACCCATGCCAACCATTTTGTGGACCCCGGCGGGCTGGGGATCGAAGAGGCCCCGAACGAGCGCCGTATCTTCTCTCAGCGCCGCGCCGCGCGGCTGTCCGAACTGCTTCACGCCCGTCTTCCATTAACCACCGAGGGTATCCAGGACGCCCTGCGTGACACCCAGGACGACCCGTTCGGGATTTGCCGCCACCGTAACCCCGCCGAGCCACCGGAGATGCACTACATAACGGTCACCGCCGTGGTCATGGACCTCGAAACGCGCACCCTGCACCTGACTGACGGCCCCCCGGATGAGTCTCCGTTCCAAACCGTTTCGCTCTAGATCCGGTGGTGCGTTTCGGGCCAGAACGGCCCGAAACGCACCAAAGCGTTCACTTGCCGCGATCCAGCCCCTTCTCAATCTTTGTGCTCCAGCCGGGCATCTCGGTCCGGGAGGAGGTAGTGACACTAAAACTGGTCTTTTCGGGGTTCATCACAACGGTCGTGTCCGCTGCATCGGGAGAGAGGATCACGCGGATCTTCGCCTGCCCGCCCGCCGGTTTCCAGACGCCCCGGTCCATGTGTTCCGGTATCGTCGCGAAGGCGCGAAGGATCAGCGAGGCCGCCGCCGGAGAGATGTTGGGCTGTGTCGCCTCAAAGGTGAGCGCGATCACTGGTTTGAGCGTCGCCAGCAGCTCCCCGACATCGCCCTGATTGCCGGCCCGGTCATTGTTGTTCGCGGACTCAACCTGTTCGAGGTCCCCCAGACCGACCCGCTTGGCATAATCATTGATGTCGCGTGCCGCGCCGAAGGCCACTTTGACCCCTTTTTCGCTCAGCATCAACTGCCAGCCGGCCTCCGAAAGTTTAAAGGCCATCATTTCCTCCACGACACGCGAGGGCCACTGGTCCTGACCGCCCAGTGTGCGCACTCGTGCCACAAGCTCCGCTTTATAGGTCTTCTCCGCAGCGGCGGACACCGGAGAGCCAAGATATGCAGAAGAACTCATCGTTGGTTTGATCCCTTTCTTGACAGGCGGAGCCGCGGCGTTAGCGGCAGGTACGATTGTGCCGCTGAGCAGCGCGGCAGTCACCAGGAACGAGGCACACTTAACGGAGTTGAGCATGAGAAGCCTTTCATTTCGAGCCGTTTCAGGCGGTGGGAGCAGCTTGGTTTTCGCCCTCGCAGCCATCATACAAGCCCGGCAAACGGGTCTGCCTGGGCCAAAAGCCTCATTCCTTTCAAGGCCGTTTTGCAAAACATAGGGTACGGTGTTTCAGTCAAAGACCCCGTTTTAATCATCGGCATCCGGGGCACGGTTTGTGAGCGGAGAAAAAGGAAGACATGAGAAGCAATTTTCGCGGTTTCCTCGCGGGAAACGATTTGCGGCGGCTGGTCGCGCTCGGCCTGGCGGTGGGCTTTTGTGCCGCTACCCCTCCGAGGACACATGCGGATACTGCGGCGCAAAAGCAAAAGCCCGCGACCACTGCCCCCGTGACCTACACCAATCCGGTCAACGATCGCAACATGCCGGACCCGTGCGTGCTGTGGGCCGAGGGTGCCTACTGGATGACCCACACTACCGGCGGCCCTGCGGTCGCCTGGCCTCTGTATCGCTCTGCCGATCTGGTACGCTGGACGTTCGTGAAACATCTGCTGGAGGACGCTCCGACGGGCCTTCATAACAAACCAGCCTGGATGAAAGACCTGTTCTGGGCACCGGAGATCCACCAGATCACCCCCCGCCAGTTTGTGCTTACTTTTACGGCCCGAAGCACGATCACGGGACATCTTAGCATCGGCATTGCGACCGCCGCGTCGGTGACCGGCCCTTTTGTCGTTCAGCCCACACCGCTGGTCAGCGAACGTGTCGCCGTGCTGGACTCGCACCTGTTCCAGGACGGAGACGGTAAAAAATATCTGTACTGGAAGCGCGACTCTCCGACCCGGAACGGCGTGGACGGGGCGATCTTCGTGCAGGAGATGAACGCCGCAGCGACCGCGTTCGCGCCGGGTTCGGCAGCGGTCGTGGCTCTGCAGAGCAGCGAAGCAGACCGGAGCAAAGACCCGGCCGCCTCGTGGGAGCGTGGCTTGGTCGAGGCGCCATGGATCGTCAAACAGGGGAACAATTACTATCTGTTCTACAGCGGCGCGTTCATTGATACCTCGTACGCACTGGGAGTCGCCCGTGCCGTCTCGCCAATGGGACCCTTTACGCGCTGTCCCGGCAACCCGATCCTTCGCAGCAGCGCGGTGTGGGGCGGACCGGGCCACGGGGCGTTTATCACGGATGCCCTGGGAACGGAATTTCACCTGTATCACGCCCGGCGTCAGGAGAACCCGAAGGCAGGACGGGTTCAGCTTCTGGACCGTCTCTACTGGAACGGAGACTGGCCTGCGTTCGGCAACGGCGGCACTCCCTCCGCCACGCCGCAGCCTGCCCCGCGCCCTTTCCGGGAGACGCTCCTTGCGCCGCAGCGTCGGCCCGAGCTACAATGAGGCATTCCTTCCTTCGCCCGCCCTGCGTTCCGCGAGCCGTGAAAGAGACCCCTCCATGCCCCCGATTGCCGTCAATGAACCGCGTGTGGTTGACACCTTTCTGACCCTGTGCCGCTTCAACACGCCCTCCCGCTCCGAAAAAGCCGCCTCCGAGTGGGCCGGGGCGTATCTGGAGAAACTGGGATTCACCGTCGAGTGGGACGATGCCGGAAAAGAGGTCGGCGGCACGATCGGCAACCTGATCGCCTTCAAGAAAGGCACGGTCCCGGACGCCCCCCCGATTTTCTTCTCCTCGCATCTCGATACCGTGGAGGCGACGCCCGGTCTTGAGATCGCGGTCGAGGGAAACCTGATCCGCTCGGCCTCGGACACGATTCTCGGTGCGGACGACAAATGCGGGGTTGCACCGATCTTAGAGGCGATGGCGCTGCTGACGGAGAGCGGGGAGCCGCACGGAGACATTCAGCTCCTGCTGATGATCTGCGAGGAGATCGGCCTGGTCGGTGCGAAGCTCCTGGACCCATCGCGCATCAAGGCAAGGTACGGCTTTGTGCTGGACAGCGGTCCGCCGATGGGGGGTCTCACCTACACCGCGCCCTCGCAGAACTCGCTCAAGGTGCGGATCGAGGGAAAGCCATCACACGCCGGGTCCTCGCCAGAAAAGGGAGTGTCGGCCATCCTCGCCGCCGCCAAAGCGATCGCCGCCATGACCCTGGGACGTATTGACAGCGAAACCACGGCAAATATCGGGGTCATTCACGGCGGCACGGCCCGCAATATCGTGCCCGCCGAAGTCGAACTGGTGGGCGAGGCCCGGTCACGCACCCAGGCCAAACTGGACGCCCAGACCGCGCACATGAAAGAGGTCTTCGAACGCGAGGCTGCCGCCCTCGGCGCGGTCGCCCATGTCGAGGTGATCGAAGAGTACCGAACCTACCACCTGACCGAAAGCGACCCTGTCATCCGAATCGGCAGCGAAGCCGCGCGCCGCATCGGACTGACGCCGGTTCTGCGGCCCTCCGGGGGCGGCAGCGACGGCAACATCTTCAACGGCTACGGCTTCCCGACCACGGTTCTGGCCTGCGGCATGGAGCAGATCCATACCCACGACGAGTTCTGCACCATTTCCGCCCTGGTCCAGGATGCCCAGTGGGTCGTCGAGATCGTCCGCGCCACCCGCGAATTTCGGGCCTGACTCCTATGAAAACACCTTTGGCGGCAGGGGAAACGATAGTCAAAGAGGGCGGCGCCAACCTGCAGCATGACCTGGAATCGGTCGGTGGCAGGCTGTTTCTGACCACGCACCGGCTGATTTTCGAGTCACACGCCCTCAATGTGCAGACGGGCGTCACGATCCTTCCGCTGTTCGCGATCACCGAGGTGCAGCGGTGCTGGACGAAGTTTTTGAACGCCATTCCTCTCGCCAATAACTCTGTCGCGGTCACCATGAATCAGGGGGTCACCTTTCGCTTTGTGGTGTTTGGCGCGCCGCAGTGGGTCGCCGCCATCCAGAGCCGACAGTCCCCTCCACTTTCATGAGGACGGTAGCTTTGCGGGACTTTATGGAGGCAGCACGAGGGAGCGGTTCAGGAGACGCGGCCTGTTTACGCAAATGGTCGCTGTCCGTATTCGGGAAGCTTTAAGTCGAGGAATTACCAGGGTCTGTGTGGACGCCCTACGACCGATTGGCAGGAGGGTTGCCAGTAAAATCGGATAGGTTAGACATAGCGATAAATATCATTGTGGGAGGTGGTATGAAACAGGATCAACAAGTGTTGATGTATCATGCCCACCAGAACGCAAATTATAACGGTTGGAGCTGGCACGGAGAAACGGTACAATACCCCTGTGCTAAACAAGCCTCCTGGCTTTATTCTGCCGGATAACCCCGGACTGACCGCAAGGGCGCTGCTGGGACCGCTGATCGCCGACGCCCCGATCGGCCTCGCGCTCGTGGACGGCGACTTTCGCTACGTCTTCATCAACGAAACCCAGGCCGGTTTCGACCAGCTTCCTGTTCCCGATCACCTGGGCAAAACCGTGGAAGAGGTCGTGGGCAGTGTGGTCTGGCAGCAGATGGTGCCGTTCTTTCAGCAGGCTTTGAGCGGCGATCTGCTCCGCTCGCAGGAGGTTTCTGGTGCTCCTCCGAACCAGCCCGATAGCCTGCGGCACTACCTGATCTCCTACTATCCGGTTCGCTCCGACCGACGCACGGTCACCGGGGTCGGCATTGTGGTCAGCGACATCACGGAGCGTAAGCAGAGCGAGGCGCTGCTCGCGGGCCAGAACCGTATTCTGGAAGCGATCGCCGCCGATCTCCCGCTCGCGGAAACGCTGACCGCGCTTGCGCTTTTGATCGAGGAGCAGATCCCCACATCCTGCTCGGTCGTCCTTCTTGGCGATGACACCGGCAGCCGCCTTCGTCTCGCCGCCGCGCCGAGTCTGCCGGAGATGTTTGTGCGCCAGATCTGGGGCGATGTCACCCCCGGCGAACAGGCGGTGACCAGTGGGATCGCCGCCTGGCGAAAGGAGACCGTGGTCACCCCCCATATCGCCGCCGACCCGGGGTGGAGCGAGCACTGTGCGGAGGCCCTGAGCCATGGCCTCCTTGCCTGCTGGGCGTCGCCTATCCTGGGAGAAGATCAGCAGGTGCTGGGAACCTTCGCGGTCTTTCTGCGCGAAACCCGTTCTCCCGTTCCGCGAGAGCGTGGCCTGGTGGATGCCGCCGTTCACACCGCGCGTATCGCCATTGAGCGTGACCGGGAGCAGGCGCGCCGTCGTCAGTTGCTGCGCGACATGCTGGGCAGCCTGACGGAAGGCCGCCTTCTTCTCTGCCTGACGGAAGAGGACCTGCCCGGACCGCTGCAGCCCGACGACCACGAGGCGATGATGCTCACCGAGGAGGCGCTGCGCGGCTTTCGCTGGAAGGTCTCCGAGACCGCTCAGGCGGTGGAGATGCCGCTGGAACGCCGCTTCGATCGGGAGACGGCGGGGGGTGCGGCTTCGATGAACTCGGTGGGGCCCGCCGGGGGGGGGGTGGGGTGGGTCTACGCGGACCAGGCGCAGGGACTGGTGCAGGTCTGGGTGAGCGACCAGGGATCGGGGATCGCGGAGGAGTCGCTGCACCGGGCGACCCTGGAGCGGG
>JACMJB010000209.1 GCA_014380815.1 Armatimonadota bacterium | reverse complement strand
TCCGCCAGTTTGGCGTTGCACCAGGCAGCGTTCTCGTTGTACGCACCGCCCGCCTTGATCGCCTTGGTCATCAGCCACATCCCCTTGCGGGTATCGCCCGTGAGGTACAAGAGGGTCGCGCCTCGGCTGTAAGAGGCGAGGTTGGGACGAATATCGAGCATCTTTTGGTAGCTCTCATAAGCCCCTTTGTAATCGCCAAGCTCGATCTGGGCATCCCCGATCAGACCGTAGGGGGCTTCGTCGCGCCCGTTGATCGCGATGGCTTTTTTGGCCCACTCGATGCTTTTGGTAAACTCGTGCCGCCCCCCGTTCACCCAGGCCAGGCCGGTCATGGCCTCGCTCTTGCGCGGGTACAGGATCAGCGACTGGTTGTAGGCGCGCTCCGCAAGATCATAGTACTGGTGGTTGGCACTTTCGCGCGCCTTCTGCATTAGTGCATCGCCAAGGCTCACCCATCGCGTGGCATCGGTAGGGTTTTGGGTTGTGCTGGCCTTCCACTTGGCAATCTCCCTGTCTGCCCCCTTCAGATCGGTGGCGGTGGGACTCGGAACCGCTGCCAGAAAATCCGTGGGACTCAGAGAAGCCAGGCTCGCCGCGGAGGCGGTCGCCGTCTTGGTGGCGGAGACTGCGGTCGCCGAGACCGACACGGGGACCGATGGGTCAGCGCTGACCGCCCGGGCCGACTGCCGGGCGCTCAGGCTCCAGCCGACCAGCGCGGTGGCCCCGCTCGCCGCCACCGCGAGCGCGAGCATTTTACGGTTGGGATTCAGGTGAGATTGCCGCTTCATACGAAAGTGCGTCCCTTCAAACTATTTCAGACTGCTTCAAAGAGTGCGGGGCAGAAGCATCCCCGAAACCCGGCAGAGCACGGGGTTCCGGGGATGCTTTCCCGATCCGGCTTAGAAGCCGACGTTGACGCTGGAGTCCTTGCTGTTACGCAGGCCGGAGTGCGGCGTGGCAGCATAGGGGAACGTCTGGTTGTAGACCTGGTCGTTCGCGGCGACGTTGTCGCCCACGACCGTGACCGTGGTGTAGCCAGGACCGCTTGCCACTGCCGTCAGCGCGATGTCCACGACATCGTCACCGAAGCGCCGACCGTTGGGCCAGCCGCCGGAGACCGTGCTGCCGCCGGGCTTGGTCAGGGTGTCGCCGCCCAGGAAGCCAAACCGACTGAATCCCATTTCTCCGGCGACCCGCGCGGGTCCAGTGGTGGTGTCCACCCGGATCACATCGGGAATGTACACCGCCTGGAGGTCGGCGCGGCCCGTGGTGGCGAAGGTGGTGCCATACACCGCGTTGATCAGAACGGCGACCTCCGGGTTCAGAGCGTAGCTATTGAACGCTGCATCCGCCGCATCACCGGATGGGGCTGTCCGGTTATAGCGGTCCTTGTCGCGCATGGCAACCAGCACTTCGTTGAAGAGCGGGTTTCCCTCGCGGTTGACCTGGATGAACGGTCCGGACGGGGTCGGATCGCCGGAAGCGGAGCGGAGCGTGATACGGGGACGGCTGACGGAAGCGTAAACGCCGACGCCGGTGCGCGCGCCGATGTTCGGTGCGCCGCCATCAGTGAACGGTGCCTGGTAGTTCGCCGGGGTCAGATCCGACAGCGGGATCACGATGGAGTAGTGCAGCACATTGAAGCCCTTGAAGCCATCCACGCCGCCGCCCTGCTGACCGAAGCTGGTGGGTGCGCCGGAGGTGGTCACATTATCCAGGATCCGGCGGTTCAGCAGATCGAAGATCCCCGGCGTGTCCGCATAGAAGCCGTCTTCGCGCACCCCGCAGAAGACAGTGGTACCGCCGGTACCACCGCCCGCGGCAGGCAGATCATAGGTGGTCTGGAGCGTGTACTTGTCCAGCGCAGCGCGGGTGGTCGCGCCGGAGATCGCGCGTCCGAAGTTCGGGTTGCTTGCGATCGTTCCGGTGACATCGTTATAGAAGGGCGTCGCGCCCGGCCCGCTGTTGTACGGCGGCACAAGCAGCGTCTGGCCGTTGTTGAGAACGGTGGAAACGCCGTTCACCACCTGCGTCACGGTGTAGCTCTGGGTGAAGTTCTGCGTGGCATCGCCGACATCCTGGATCGGACCCACCGCCGTCCCACGACCGTAGCGCAGAATGGTGTCCAGGTTCTTGTAGGCACCACGAGCACTGCTGACCGCGGAGAAGCTGAAGTCATAACGACGCGCTTCCGCACCGGTATTGGGATCGGTGATGTGGATGCTGTAGCGGGCATCGTCCGCGAAAGCATCGTACAAAACGCCGTCACCCGGCTCTGAAAAGGGACGCACACTTACCTCGCACACGAGAACGCGCTCGCCACCGGGGCGAGTGCGAATGAACGCGTAGACGTCGGTCAGGTTCGTTTGCGGGTCCAGCTTGCTGAGCGGGGCATCGCTGTGGCTGGAGGCCTGGGCGGTCCTGGGGGCTGCGGCGCCCAGCAGACCGACCGCGGCGAATACGGTGGTGCCGAGAAGCGCGGCCCACGTACGGGGGGTGGTTTTCAAAGATTTATCCTTTCAAGGATCGGGAAGCGGCGAAACGACGGCGGCGGGAGAGAAGAGCGGCAGCGACCGGCACTCCAGCGAACGCCAGAAGACCGAGTGTGCCTGGTTCCGGCGCGACCGCTGTGGTGATGTTGCCGGTGAAAGAGCCGCCCTGAACGTCCAGAGCTTCAAAGGCAGTCCCGTTTAGCTGAACCGGGCTGCTGAAGAAAAAGCCGGAGGTGGTGGAGTTGGCGAAGAAGTCCTGCGCGGTAGCCGGATCATTATCGGCCAGAAAGTCCACGAAACCGCTGCCGGAATCAAAGACGATCTGAAAGCCGGTCGGAGCGGACACGTTGGTCAGAGCAGTGCCAGCGGACACCACGAAATTCACATCCGCCAGGGTGAAGGGGGTGTTGTTCGCAACCGAAAAGTTGTAGTTGAACAGGCTGCCGGTCTGCGTGAAGAGCGCGGACACACCGACAGACTGGGCGCGCGCGCTGGGGGTCGCGACGCCTGCAAGGGCCAGTGCCCCCAGCGATAGGGCAGCAGCGGCGCTCCAGCGCGACCGCCTAAGAAACGGGTGACGTTGAATCATCTACCATCCTCCATGCTCCATGTGCAGTACAGAGACCATCCGGTCTTTCAAAAGAAGCAATAATTGCTTTTGAACCCCTCGGCCTCAACCTCAGTCCGTGACGGGATTCGCCGGAAGATTACGCGGATAATCTCTTTCATTTTGCTTCCAGGGCGATTATACCTAGGATGACGAGCGGGTTTATAGGCCAATAGCTACTCATTTACTGCTCACTTTTTGCCTGAGACTTCAAGGGTCGCGGCGATACCGCGTGTCAGGGGGTCAGTCGCTAAGAGCGTCCCGCCTTTTAGCAAATGCGCTGCCCGAAGCAATAAAGGTATGATGAGGATACAGACCGCTCGCCTGGAACTGATACCAGCAACCGCTGCCAGCATTCGCTCCGAGATGGAGGACCCCGCCGCGCTCGCCGCACTGCTGGGGGCATCCGTTCCCACGAACTGGCCCCCCGCGACCCTTGCCGATGCACTGCCCTGGTTCCTGGGGAAGCTGGAAGCCACACCGGTTCCTCAAATCGGCTGGCTTTGCTGGTACGCTCTGGCAGTGAGCGACGAGCACGAATCACCCACTCTCGTCGCAAGCGGCGGCTTCCTGGGTCCGCCGCGTCGGGATACGATCGAAGTGGACACGTCCGCAGCGCCCCGCGAGGGAACCGTGGAACTCGGCTACGCGGTTCTGCCGCAATTTCAGGGCCAGGGGTATGGGACAGAGATGGTCGGCGCACTCGTGGGCTGGGCACTAGAGCAGCCGGGCGTGCGGCGCATCGTTACGGACACCAGCCCCCACAACACTTCCTCCCTGCGCCTGCTGCACCGGCTTGGCTTTACCGAGATCGGTAGAATCGGTGATGAGCCGGGCCTTACCCAGTTTCAGCGGATAACCCCGGGAATGTCGGAGGAGCCGGAATGCGGGTAACGCTTCAGCCAGTGTGGACCGGGGTACTCTTTTTTGCCGCTCTCGGCTCGTCGCTGATCAGCGGCGTTTTCTTCGCTTTTTCGACCTTCGTGATGCGCGCCCTCGCGCGTCTTCCCGCCCCGCAGGGCATCGCGGCGATGCAGTCTATCAACATCACCGCGATCAACCCGCTATTTATGGGGGTATTCTTCGGGACCGCGGCGCTTTCCATCATCCTGATGATCGCCTTTTGGACACGGTGGCGAGAACCCGCGATCCTTTGCCTGTTTCTCGGGAGCCTGCTCTACCTGGTCGGGGTGCTGCTGGTCACGATCGTGTTCAACGTCCCGAGAAACGATGCGCTCGCCCCCCTGGACCCCCATTCCGCTGAAGCGGCGTCCCTGTGGTCTCGCTATGTTTCGGAGTGGACAGCCTGGAACCACGTGCGCACCGTGGCGGCACTGGCAGCGGCAGCGGCCTTCGTGATGGCACTCCGCACCTCGTCGCACTGAAGCTGCCCGGAGATGCCTGGGGACGACTTGCAGGAAACCGCCCGCGCACCGGTAAAATAGTCTGTGAAACAGGCACCGCACGATCCCTCTGGGGGCGGCGGCGCAACCCATTCCCGGAGGACCCCGACCCATGCCGCAAATCACCGTTGAGAACGAGAAGACATTCGATGCGCCGGAAGGCAAGAAACTGGTGCTCGCCCTGGAAGATGCCGGGATTGACATCCTGCACCGCTGCGGCGGGATCGCGCGCTGCACGACCTGCCGCGTCGAGATTGTTTCCGGCGACGTTCCCCCAATTTCCGCCGAAGAGATCGAAGCACTGGAAGATCCGGACCTGATCGAAAAGTACCGCCTGTCCTGCCAGCTGCGCGTGGCAAGCGACCTCACAGTACGCGTCTGGGGCCGCGCTTCCGCGCAGGGGATCGAACCCGGCGGACGCCCGGAAGATTAAGCGGACTCGCCTGGATTCAGATTCTCCCCTTTTGTTTTGCCGCTTGCGTTCGTTCCTGACAGGACCAAAAGGGAGAGTTTGGGCAGAAACCGAGGGGTTATCCGGACCGGCGACAGGCTTCGCGGTTCTCTTTTAGGGTTCAATTAACCAGCATGCGAGGAAGCCAACGAGCGCCACTAACGCGGCTGGAAGTGCTGCGCGGGCTGCGTCTGTCTATCTGGGAGGGCATCTGGGCAACCGCCTTTATGGCCCTGACGACCGGGGCGTTTCAGATTGGGTTCGCACGCTCCCTGGGGGCAAGCGATTTTGCCCTTGGCCTGATGGCGGCTCTTCCCGCCGCCGCGAATCTGCTGCAGCTTCCCGCTTCGCTGCTGGTGGAGCGCCGCGGCGAGCGGCGAACGTTCGTCGCTTTTATGGCGGCAGGGGGGCGTTGCACCTGGGCGCTGATCCTGCTGGTTCCGTTCGCGCTTCCCGCCGCGCTGCGGCTGCCCACCTTTCTGCTGTTGCTCGCGATCTCCTCGTCGCTGCTTTCCGCCTCCGCCCCGGCCTGGACAAGCTGGATGAGCGATATGGTGCCGCCGCGCTCGCGGGGTCAGTATTTTGCCCGGCGTAATATGCTGGCAAGCATCGCGACGATGCTGGTGCCGCTCCCGGCAGGCGCGTTTCTGGACCAGGCAGTCCGGCACGGGCGATTTGATCCCCAGATCGGCTTCGCGGTGTTGTTCGCGGTTGCGGTTGGTGCCTCGCTGCTGTCGCTTAGCCTGATCCTGCGTCAGCCGGAGCCGCCGATGCAGACCCTGGCCGCCGTGCCGGGCGCGGGTGGCGGTCTGCGGACCCTCACCGCACCGATCACCGACGACCCGAACTTCCGCCGCTTTCTACTGTTCGCGGGGGCAACCGTCTTCGGGCAGACGCTTGCCGGGCAGTTCTTCGTGGCCTGGCAGGTAGATGCCGCCGGTCTGAAACTGCCCTATTTCACCGTTCAGTTGCTCGGAGCAGTCGCGGCGGGAGCAGGTCTCGCAGCCATGCCCTTGATGGGTCTGCTCAGCGACAAGTTCGGGTCGCGACCGGTTCTGGTGCTCTCTTCTGTGGGCGTGATTATCTCGCCGTTCCTCTGGCTGTTCACAAACCCCGGGGAGAATTCGCTCTGGCTCAATGTCGGTCTGATCGTGCTGCTGAACCTGTGCTCCGGGGCTGCCTGGGCCGGTATCGGACTGGCGCAGTTCAACCTGTTGCTCGGCCTTGCACCGCCAAGCGGTCGCGGCACCTACTCCGCGCTGTTTGCCGCGCTGACGGGAATCATCGGGGCATTTGCTCCGATCCTCGGCGGCGCACTGATGGTAGCGCTGAAGCCGGTCCATATCTACCTCCTCGCCGGGCTGGAAGTGAACAACTATAAGCTCCTGTTTCTGCTTACCCTGCTGGTGCGAATCGGCTGCGTGTTTCTGCTTTCCGGTGTCAGGGAAAGCGACAGCCGGTCGGCGCGTTATGTGCTGGGGCAGCTTGCGACCGGCGCGCGAAGACCTGTCGCCTCGTTTGTGACACTGCGCCGAATGGGACGTCCGGTCAGTGAAGGGGAGCGTCAGCGAGCGGTGAGCGCTCTTGCCGAGATCCGCTCGCCGCTCGCGGTCGAGGAGCTGGCCCATGCACTCGGTGATGTTTCTCAGGAGGTCCGGGAGCGAGCCGCCCATGCTCTTGGTGAGATCCGAGACCCACGGGCGGTTCCGGCTCTTGCCGCCCGGCTTTCTGATCCCGCCGCGGACATCGGGGAGCTTGCCGCCGATGCTCTGGGCACTATCGGGCACGCGGATGCGACCACTGCCCTGATGACCGCCGCTGAGGGGCCGGATGCCGGGGTCCGGGTCGCCGCACTGCGCGCTTTGGCACGGATCGCGGATCCCGCCTGCGCGCCGGTTCTGCTTCGCGCGCTGAACCCGACTCACCCGTCCACCTGTGAGGCCGCCAGCGGGGCAGTCGTCGCGATTGCCCCGTACCTGTCCTCGGAAGCTGCGGTGGAGGCGCTTCCCCGCCTGCTGTACCTGCTGTCTCAGGAGGTGGATCGGGGCATGCGCCTGACCGCGGCCCGCGCCCTGCGCGCCCTGCTGCCACGTTTTTCCCCCGCGACAAGTGCGGAAATATACCGTGATGTCCACCTGCGGCTGGACGAGGAAACAGACGGCGCGGTTCTGGCTCAGGAGGCCGGGGCGCTGGTTCGGGCAGGCCAGAGGGCGGGAATTCCTGCGTCGGTGCTTACCGACACGCTGCTGCCGTTGCTCCGGGACCCGGCGATTCGCGGGCTGGCTAACACCCAGCTTCTGGAAACGGTCGCGGAGATCGGGCTGGAGGCGGGCGTCTTCTACCCCTACCTGGGTCTGACCGAGATCGCCCGCGACGAGGCCACAAGCCGCCTGCTTCAGGAGATAAAGCGTCGCGCCGTGCCACCGCCCGCCCGTTCCGCGCTCGATGCCGCTCTCGCAGCCTATGTCTCCGGGGATTACACCCGGTGCATCACCGCACTCTGGCAGGCGGTGGAAGGCGCGGGGGAACCAGCCGAGGGGGGCGCGCAGCAGGAGGTTCTTGGCGGACTGGCTCGCCTTGCCGAAGCCCACGGGGATATTCGCGCGGAGGAAGCATTACTGGGGACCCTGCTCACGCGCAGGATTCTGGGGGCCTGAGAGTGTGAGCAGGGGTATTCTGTGCAACGGCGGTGCAGTAGTGGGGGGATCCCTGATTTTTCAGAGTACACGAGCGTCCCTCTGACCTGTCAACGCACCGGCCCCGCGAAGTGGAGCCGCCCGTTCCGTCGCGCGGATTAGGCCGACGACCCGACTGCCCTGGAATAGGGTATCTTCTTGTTGTATGTTTCAACAACTGATTCCCGCCACCCTGCACGACCGCTGTTCGCTGGCCCCATTTGAGGAAGCCGCCCACGCAGACAGTGCCGAGATCGTTTTCTTTGGCAGGAAGACGCTGCTGGTCAATCATCCGGACCTGATTCACGAACTGCTGGTCGAAAAAGCCACTGCCTTCCGCAAAGGGCCGCTGCTCTCCGTAAACGCTCGGCCATTGCTGGGGAAAGGGCTGCTGACCGGACCCAACGACCTCAACCGGCGTCAGAGGCGGGTCATTTCCCCGGCCTTCGCGCACAAGAAAGTCGCCGAGTACGCCCCGATCATCGCCCGATACGCCCAGCAGCGGGTGGCCGGATGGCGCGAGGATGCCCCCGTGGACGTTCCCACCGAAATGACCGCGATCACCCTTGGTATCATCGGGGAGCTGCTGCTGTCGGTGGACCTTCTGGGCGCCTCGGAGGGCGTGGGCGAGGCCATCACGATCCTGATGAACTTTGCCATTGACCAGCAGCGCGCCCCGGTCCGCGCGGTCCTGTCCGCTGGGCCGACACTGCGCGCCCTTTTGTTCATCAACCGGACCCTGTACCAGCGGATCGAGCAGCGAAGGCGGCGAGGAACCGGCGCGTCGGGCGGGGAGGCGGACCTCCTGAGTCGTCTGCTGTTCGCCACCGACGACGTGACCGGCGGGGCGTACATGAGCGATAAGCTGGTGCGCGATGAGGCGATGACCCTCTTTCTGGGTGGGCTGGAGACCGTGGCAATGGGGCTGACCTGGAGTCTGTTCCTGCTCGCGGCCCACCCCCACACCGCCGACAGAGCGCATGCGGAGGTAGACGCCGTACTTGGCGAGCGGCAGGTAGCCGATCTGGGGGACCTGGAGCAGCTTCCCTACCTGCAGGGAGTTTTCAAAGAGGCGCTGAGGCTCTACCCGCCTGCCTATATTATCGCGCGGCAGGCGCTCCTCCCCGTGATGCTTGGCGGCAGGCGGCTGCGCCGGGGACAGGTGGTCTTTGCCAGTCCCTACGTCCAGCATCGCCGGGAGGAGAACTTTTCTCGCCCGCTCCAGTTTGACCCGTTGCGGTGGCAGGACCCTGATGCCGAGCGGCAGTTGCCGCATCGGTATGCTTTCATGCCGTTTGGCGGAGGGCCAAGGGTCTGTGTAGGGGGGCATTTTGCCTATATGGAGTCCCACTTGATCCTCGCGACGGTGCTGCGGCAGGTACGGCTGTCTCTGGTGCCGGGTCAAAAGGCTCCGGTTCCCGAACCGCTGTTTACCTTGCGCCCTCGTGACGGGCTGATTCTGCAGGGGAAGCGTCGCGGGTAGCGTCCGTATCCCTGGGGACCCGGAGGAGCCTGAAACCATGCCTGAAGCACCCGAGATGACAGACACGCTAGACACGCTGCCCCTCCTGCCGGTCGCGCCACTCCCGCTGAAAGACCAGGCTCGCCTGCTGGCGATCTTTTTCGGCGACCGGCTGCAAATGCTTCTCCGATTCGCGGAATCAGGCGGTGAATTATCCAGGTTCCGGTTTGCGTCCCGGTACGTGGTGCTCGCGAACGCGCCCGGCGTGGTCGGGGAGGCATTGCTGGAGCGCGAAGCAGATTACCGGAAGGGTCCCGCGCTGTCGGTGTACTCCCGTCCGCTGCTCGGAAATGGTCTACTGACCAGCGAGGGCGGTTTTCACCGAAAACAGCGTCGTCTGTCCGCCCCCGCGTTCGCCCACAGGCAGATCGTGGGCTACGCGAAGCCAATGGCGGAGGCCGCCGAGCGGCTTCAGGAACCCTGGACAACGGGCCAGACCCTCGATGTATCCCGGGAGATGATGCGGCTGACACTTGGCATTGTCGGCACGACGCTCTTTGGAGTCGGGAATCTGGAGGACGATGCCGATACGCTGGGTCGATCTCTGACCACGGTGATGCAGTACTTTCTCAAGGTGATCCAGTCCCCTGTCAGGCTGTTCTCAGCTACTATCCCGCCATGGGAGGTTCGCGCGAAAGCGTCCCTGGGGCACCTCGATGCGACTATTTACCGTCTGATCGCGGACCGGCGTCGCGAGCCACGGAATGCGGGCGACCTGCTGTCGGTCCTGCTGCTCGCGCAGGACACGGAAGACGGCGAAACGGCGACCATGACCGACCAGCAGGTGCGTGACGAGGTGATGACGCTGTTCCTGGCCGGTCACGAGACAACCTCGAACGCCCTGACGTGGACGTGGTACCTGCTGGCGAAACACCCATTGATCTACGCGAAGGTCCAGGCCGAGGTGGACGAGGTTTTGGGGGGCCGCACCCCGACCTACGACGACCTGTCGCGGCTCCCCGTCACGCTGCAGGTGCTCAAGGAGTCCCTGCGGTTGTATCCGCCGGTCTACGCGATCGTCCGGCAGGCCACCACGGACACCCAGCTAGGAGGAAAGCGGATCCCGGCCCGCGCGATCGTCCTCGTGTCCCCCTATCTATTGCACCGGCGACCCGAAACATTCCCCGAACCGGACCGATTCCTGCCCGAACGCTGGACAGCCCCGTTCGAGAAAAGCCTGCCGCGTCACGCATACCTTCCGTTCGGCGGCGGGCCGCGCATCTGCATCGGCGCGGCCTTCGCCCTGATGGAAGGGCATCTTCTCCTGGCGACTCTGGCCCAGCGCATCACCTTCCGTTTGCCCCATACAGGCTACGAGGCCACCCCCGAACCGCTGATCACCCTTCGTCCGCGGGGCGGGCTGCCGCTCGTCGTCACCCGGCGAACGGCGACGGTATAATGGGCCGTGAGGAGCCGACCATGGTCACGATCACGCTCGAAAAGCTGCCCAAACTGCTTGAGATCGCTGCCGCCGACGCGATCATCACGCGCAACAATATCGCCATCGCCTATCAGAAAAGTGCTGGCAGATTTCGGCGACCATCAAGAACCCGGACGATCTCAATGGTTTCTGATGCTTCCCGATAAAAAATTAGATGGTTTGAAAACTCTGAGATGACAAACATTCGCATACCCTGTAGGACGGGGCGGTTGAAGTCCCGCAAAGCTCCGATACCTGGCATTTCTTCTATGGAGGCGACCGATTTTTGAACTGCTTCATAGAATCGTAAAGCGACAACAGGGCTTGCGTTTTCATCGAGGTAGTCCAGGATTTCGCTTATATCGTCAAGAGATTCGGGCGAGAATATCGCCCCTTTACTCATGAACAGAGGCTCCTAAATTACGCCCGTGCTTGGCGTGGAAACGCTCTTTAAGACTTTCCCATAGGTCAGACGTGGCTTCGACTCCCGCGCCTTTTTGAAGGCTTTCGATTCCCTCAAGAAGCATCGCTTCGACCTTATCTTCAGCTGCTCTGCGTTTCTCCTGATCTTGGCGAATCAGATCTCTCACGTACTCGCTGGCGGTCTGGTAGCCGCCGCCTTCGACCCGCTCCTCGACGAACGATTTCAGCTGCTCTGGTAAGGAGACATTCATGCTGGTCATAACTGGCATCATCGAACCTCCATTGCAATCATGACAGATTATGGCATAAACTGCCATGATAATCAAGTGGGTAAGCTGGAGAATACCGGCATCAGAACCGTATCCAATTTATCTCGTCCAAGCCGACATCTTGACCGCTTCGGTCGTAGGGCTTGGTTGTCCGTGGGTCGGCGTGATTGGCAGGCTTCTGGGCCTCGTTGGTGCTCCCGTCGTTTTCCATGTTGAATCGGAGGGAGGCTCGTTCAGTTCCCGGCGGTATAATCGGTTAATGAGGAGCCGATTGTGATTACCGTGACGCTCGAAGAGGCCCAGAAAACACTGGTCCATTTACTCGAAACCGCCGCTGCCACCGACGCGATCATCACGCGCAACAATATCG
>JACMJB010000208.1 GCA_014380815.1 Armatimonadota bacterium | reverse complement strand
GAGACCAGCGAGACACCCAGTACGGGAATGACGCCTCCCCAGAGTTCGCGGGTCAGTCTGGGGCGAGCGGAGATCACCTTCGCCAGATACAGGGCCAGCGCGAATTTGGCAAACTCCGAAGGCTGAATCCGAATCGGACCGTAGCCGATCCAGCGCTGCCCCCCCTGGGCATCGTGCCCGACAAAGTGGACCGCGATCAGAAGCAGGCTGGTAAGCACCAGACCGGGCACCGCCAGGGCCTGCCACTTCCAGTACGGGATCCGCCGGGCGACAAATAAACCGGTCAGCCCGATGACGGCCCAGAGCATCTGCTTTTTCGCGAAGAACCATTTATCATCGTAGAACTCGATGGCGAGTGGATACGAGGCGTTGAACACCATCACGACCCCGAACGAGAGCAAAACGAGCGTCACGACGAACAGCAGCCAGTCCATCGGCTGCTGCTCTTGGGAACGCTTGGGGACTGAAGAGGACAGATCGGTGACACTCATTGGTTTATTCTGCTCTCTTCCGGTCGCTGTTCTAACTGCGGCAGCCGTTTCACGGCATCGCGGAAGACCTGACCGCGCTGCTCGAAACCGGTGAACATATCAAATGACGCGCAGCCGGGTACCAGCATCACCCGGTCACCGGGGCGCGCCGCGCGCGCCGCGCGCTGAACGGCACCAGGTAGTGTCTCCGCGAACTCCACGACGGGACCCGTGCCGATCCGCCGCGATTCGCGATCCAGAGCGGCTCCGATCTCGCCCGCCGATGCTCCGATCAGCACGATATGTGCTGTGCGGTCCTGGAGCGCGGCAATCATTTCGGAAAGGTCCCCCCCTTTATGCTTGCCGCCCACGATAGCAACCACGGGGCGGTCTCTTACCGCTTCCAGAGAGGCGGAGACCGCGGCAGGGTTCGTACACATGGAGTTGTTGACGTACTCGACCCCACCGATGGTCGCGACCAACTCCATTCGATGCGCGACACCGGGAAAACCACGGACCGCACGACGGATCACGTCGCGTCCGATCCCGAAGGCAAGCGCGATTGCCGAGGCGGCGAGGACATTGGCGACATTGTGCAACCCAGGCAAGGGAATCTCACTTCGGGGCATCAGGGGAACCGTTTTCGTTTCGTGCGCGACAGCGACCGGCCCCTGTGCCGCGACCAGCAGGTCGTGTTCCAGGCAGGTTCCAATCGGGACCCGGTCCCGCACGGAGAACTCCCACCGCTGCCCCTTTCCCGCGCCCTGGCTATAGCGCGTCACGCCGGGGTCATCCCGGTTCAGAACGGCGATGTCCGCAGGGGTCTGGAAGGCGAACAGCCGGGCCTTTGCGCGAGCGTAATCTTCAAAATCGGGGTACCGATCCAGGTGATCGCTCGAAAGGTTGAGCCAGGCCGCGACACGAGGCCGAAATGTCGAGACCCACTCCAGCTGAAACGACGAAATTTCCGCCACGATTACCCCTTCTGGAGGGGCGAGGACAGCAGCCTGGATCAGCGGCAGGCGCACCCCGGCATCCTCGGCGATATTGCCCGCAACCGAGGTCGCGATTCCGGCCCCGCGGCAGATTGCGCCCAGCAGAGCGGTCGTCGTGGTTTTGCCGTTGGTGCCGGTAATCGCCAGGATCGGCGCTCTGGCGATCCGGTAAGCCACCTCGATTTCGCCCAGAACCGGAACTTTTCGGCGCACCGCCTCCGCGAGGGGAGCGGCCGTGCGTGGAACACCAGGGCTGGGGACCATCAGATCGGTCCGCTCCCAGTCTACGCGGGCGTTGTCCAGGGCAAGCGTCACCCCGTCACCGAGACCACGCACCTCCACGACCCGCTCTGGGGAAAGATCTGCTTCCGCCCTGCTGTCATAGACCCGCACGGTCGCCCCCAGGTCGCGCAGGACCCGCGCCGTGGCAACCCCGGTTGCCGCAAGCCCGATGACCGCGACCCGCTTCCCCGCGAACTCATGCCCGTTGGTCATCGCCCGATCCCCCGCGCGGCTTCGGGCAGAAGAAGAGGGGCCAGCAGCAGCCCCACGGCGGCGGCAACCAGCGCGGCGATCCAGAACCGGGCGACTACCTGTGTCTCTTTTACGCCCAGCTCCTCGAAGTGATGGTGCAGCGGCGCGCGCCGGAACACGCGGTTCGCCTGGGCATATTCCAGCCCGTGCCGGATGCGGCGATACTTGAAGACATACCGCTGCAGCAGCATTGAACCGATCTCTGCCAGATAGACCGCGCCGACAATCAGCAGCAGGATCTCCTGTTTCGCTGCCAGCGCGGCGGCGGAGATCCCCATGCCGAGCGCGAGCGATCCAGTATCGCCCATGAAGACGCGGGCAGGATAGGCGTTGAACCACAGGAACCCCGCGCAGCCGCCGGCGATGGCGCCATAGAAGAGCACCATCTCCAGTTGACCGGTCCCGCCCGTCAGCAGAACCACCGCCGCGAGCGACAGCGATACGATCAGCGTCGTGCCCGATGCCAGACCATCCAGGCCATCCGTGAAATTGACCGCGTTCCCGAAGCCGCTGATGAACAGCACCCCCAGGATATAGTAGGCAATCCCGAGATCCAGCGAGCGCCCGGCGATCGTGATCGCGGAAACGGCGTAACGCGGCTCCGAGGGCGCGGTCAGCGCAAGCGCCGCGGCAAAGCCGATCGCGACCACGATCTGAAGCGTCAGCTTCATTCCCTCCGAAAGTCCGGCCTTGTTCTGCTTTTTTCGCGCCTTGCCCAAATCGTCCGCGAGGCCGATCATTCCGGCGAAGACAAAAGTCCCCAGGACCGCGAGCAGTTTCATCCGCTGGTGAGTGAGCAGAATGCTGCCGAGCGCGCCCATCATCCCCGCCACAGAAACCACGACCGCGGCGATAATCAGCAGCCCACCCATCGTCGGCGTCCCGTGCTTAATAAGGTGCGTCTTCGGCGCGTCACCGCTGACCGGCTGGGCGGCTTTTCGGTCCGCCAGCCAGGCGATCACCCGGTTTCCAAGCGCGAGCACCGTCAGGAGCGAGAGCAGAAACGGCAGAGCGACCGGGACCAGAGGGGAAAGGAAAGTCACGAGACCGTTCCTTCTGTCGCCGGGGTCAGCGCCGTGACTAGCTGTTCCATTGCCAGGGAACGGGAGCCTTTGACCAGCAGGGTATCTCCGGCGCGGACGATACCAGGCAGGGCAGCAGCGGCCTCCCCGGAGGTAGCGAACCCTTGAATACGGTCTGTGGGCAGGCCCGCCTCGTGGGCGGCATCGGCGAGGTGGGCGGTCAGTGGGCCAACCAGGAGCAATAGGTCCGGCGCGGTTCGGGCGGCGGCCTGTCCTACGCTACGGTGCGCTTCCGGTGCGAAGTCGCCGAGTTCCTTCATTTCGCCGAGCGCGGCGATGCGGCGACCCGGTGTGGTGACCGGCATGCCTGCCAGTGTCTCCAGCGCTCCAATCATCGAGTCCGGCGCGGCATTGTAGGCGTCGGAGAGGACGGTCACGCCGCCCGGGGTGGTCAGCGTCTGGAGGCGCATAGCGGGCGGGGTCCAGCGCAGCAGGGCACGGGCCATGCTTTCCAGCGGGATACCCAGCGAGCCGCCGACGGCGATCGCGAACAGGGCGTTCAAAACATTGAACCGGCCCGGCGACGGCAAAAACACCTTGGTCGCTCCCCAGGGCGTTCCCGCAGTGAAGCGCCAGCCGTTCTCGTGGCGGCTGAGACCGGTGGCCCGAACGTCTGCGGGGGCCTCAATCGCGCAGGAAAGGGAGTTCGCGCCATGGAAACGGGCGCGCAGGCCCCCCGCGAACTCGTCGGTGGCAGGATAGATCGCGAGGCCGTCGGCCGGCAGAAGCTCGAACAGTTCGCCCTTCGCCCGCGCGATGGCCTCCCGGCTGCCGAGCAGTTCGAGATGAGTCATGCCGATGCCGGTGATGATGCCGATGGTCGGCGCGCCGATCTCGGCAAGCCGCTGGATCTGGCCCGGCCCGCGCATTCCCATCTCCAGCACCAGCGCGGAGTGTCCGGGCTCCATGAGAAATACGGTCTGAGGGACCCCGATCTCGTTGTTGAAATTGTCGGCGCTTTTGAGAACGGAGAAGCTCGTCTCCAGCACCTGCGCGACCAGTTCCTTGGTCGTCGTTTTGCCGATACTGCCCGTGATCCCGACCACCGGCCCGGTGAAGGCATCCCGAACATACCGTGCTATGTCGCCGAAAGCGTGAAGTGTGTCCACGACTTCCACATGCGGCAGAGCGGCCTTCTGGAGCGCAGCGGCGGCGCTTCTGTGATGCGAATCCTCGACCACCACCGCGACCGCGCCTTTTTGGGCCGCCTCCACCAGGTAGTGATGCCCATCAAAGTTTTCGCCGCGCAGCGCGACAAACAGCGCGCCGGGCTGGATCGTCCGCGTGTCGGTGGAAACGGAAAGAACGGTTTCCTCGCCGCTTGCGCCGATCCTTTGCGGACCGTCCACGACCGCGCCGCCGGTCACCTCGGCGATGTCATCGAGGGTCAGGGTTCGGATCATCTCCGTCCTCATCGCCTGATCTCCTCAGAGGCCACTTCCACGTCGTCGAAATGAATCGTCTGGTCACCCAGGATCTGGTAGTTCTCGTGCCCCTTGCCCGCGACCACGACGGTGTCACCGGGCCGCGCGGCGGCGACCGCAAGCGCGATCGCCGCTCGTCGGTCGGATTCACGGTACACTGCCGCCCCACTCGCCCCGTCCATCCCGGTGAGGATCTCGTCTATGATCGCCTCCGGCTCCTCCCGGCGCGGGTTATCCGAGGTGACGATAGCTATATCGGCAAGGTCCCTGGCGAGACGCCCCATCTGAGGCCGCTTGGTCCGGTCGCGGTTGCCGCCGCAGCCGAAGACAACGATCAGCCGTCCGGTGGTAAGCGGACGAGCAGAGCGCAGAACGTTCTCCAGACCATCGGGCGTATGGGCATAATCCACCAGCACCGCGAAGTCCTGCCCGGCCCGAACCGGCTGAAACCGTCCCGGCACGGGTGGGCAGTCCGCGAGGCCCGCAGCGATGATTTCCGGGGACAGGCCCCTCGCCGTGCCGTAGCCGATGGCGGCAAGCGCGTTTGCGACATTGAAGGTCCCGCCAAAACCAAGCCGGACCGGGACGCTGCCACCGGGTGTCCGGGCGGTGAAACGGATATGATCCACCGCGAGCGTGACGCCTTCGGGTCGGATGTCCGCGGCGGGCGATTCGACCCCGTAGGTAAGAGTCCGGGACGCGGGAGTGCGGGCGGCGTAGAACGCCGCCGCCCTATCGTCGGCATTGAGAACGGCGGTGAAGTCTTTGCCTGCCGCCCGCGCCGCTTCGGCATGGTGTGTAAACAGCAGCCCTTTGGCGTCGCGGTAGATTTCCATCGTGCCGTGGAAATCCAGGTGGTCCTGGGTCAGGTTCGTGAACACGCCGACATCGAACAGACAGCCCTCCGTCCGGCCCAAAGCGAGCGCGTGGGAGGCCACCTCGATCGCCGCTGACGTTGCGCCCGCGCCGAGCATCTGAGCGAACAGTCTCTGCAGATCCGGGGCTTCGGGGGTGGTGCGGTCGCCGGGCAGGGCGTGGTCCGCAACTGTCGCACCGAGCGTTCCAATGGTGCCGGTGGTGTCGCCTGCCGCGCGCGCGATGCTGTCAATCATAAGCGTCGTGGTGGTCTTACCATTGGTGCCCGTGACACCCGCCAGGTACAGCCTGCTCGTGGGATCATCCCAGAAGCGGCAGGCAAGCGGTGCCAGCGCGCGGCGCGTGTCGGGCACCGTCATCAGCGGAACGGGAAAAGGGCCAGGGCCGCCGAACAGCCCCTCCTGCACGACGACCGCCGCCGCGCCGGCAGCGACCGCTTGCGTCACAAAGGCGTGCCCGTCGAACTTTTCTCCCGACACGGCGACGAAAAGGCTGCCCGGCCCGACCTGACGGGAATCATACTCGACCCCGGTTACGAGCGTCGCGTCGCCTTTGCCCACAAGGGCGGCTCCGGTCACCGCTTCCGCCAAATGCGAAAGCGGGACGGCCCGTTTTGTCGTTCCGTCCTGCATCAGTGCTATCGTGGTACCTTTTCTGCCGGAGCATTCTCTGTGCACTGCGGCGATTTTGCGAGCGCTTCGGGATCGCTTTGGTGATGTCGCTATTTGTGTATCATGTTGTGCCGGGTGCGTAAAGGGAGGTCAAGCCTCCGCTACCGCCGCCGCGTCCTGACGCTGACGCCGCTTCTTCGCTGCCGGATGCTCGGCCTTGTCGCGGGGGACGCGGCGGGCAATCAGCGCTTTTTCGCAGATCTCTTTGAAGACCGGCCCCGCCACGACGCCCCCGTAGTGACCGCCCTTCGGGTCCGTGATCGCGACCAGTACCACAAACTGCGGCGCGGCAGCCGGCGCCATGCCGACAAAGGAAGCGACGAATTTCCCGCCGTAGTGTCCATTCTCCGCGATCTGTGCGGTTCCCGTTTTGCCGCCTGCCGTATAGCTGTCCAGCTGCGCAAGTTTTCCCGTGCCGCCGTCCACGACGGACTGCAGCATACGGCGCATCTCCTGGGCCGTTTGCGGCGAGACCACGCGTCGCCCCTGCGGGATCGGATCCGGCGTCACCTGCTCCGTATCGGGGTTTCGGACTCCGCGCACGATCCGAGGACGCAGGTAAACGCCGTCGTTTGCGATGGCGGCATACGCGGCGGCAAGCTGCAGGGGGGTCACCGAGATACCCTGCCCAAAGGCGACATTGGCAAGCTGAATATCGGACCATTGTTCCGGCGGTGTCAGAAGCCCACGACTCTCGCCCGGCAGCCCCGATTCCAGCTTTTCCCCGAAGCCGAACAGCTTCTCATAACGATGCAGGGTGGTTTTCCCCAGCTTGAAGCCCATTTGAGCCGTTGCGATATTGCACGAGTTCTTGATCACGTCGTTCAGGGACTCGCTGCCGTGCTGATCTCCGTGGGCACAGCCGATGGAGCGGCGTCCTACCTTCATGCGTCCGGTGCAGTAAAAGTCGCTGGAGGCGGACACCAGATGTTCTTCAAGCGCGGCGGCAGCGGTGATGACTTTCAGGGTCGAACCCGGCTCAAATGGCGCGGTGACCGCGCGGTTCATCCGGCACTCCGGACTGGTCCGCGCGCGATCGTTCACGTTGTAGGTCGGGCAGTTCGCCAGTGCAAGGATATCTCCGGTCTTCGGGTCCAGAACGATGGCGGTGCCGCCTGCCGCGTGGCTCTTTTCGCAGGCGGCAGCGAGCGAGCGCTGGACCGCGTGCTGCAGATCAGAGTCGAGGGTCAG
>JACMJB010000207.1 GCA_014380815.1 Armatimonadota bacterium | reverse complement strand
GGATCGTCCGCGCGATACGCGGCAAGCAGATCTTTGGCCTGAGACTTCAAATGCTCCATGCTGGGGCGGTCCGGCAGAGACTGAGACATAGGTACAGAACCTCCATGCGTTCTGCCTGTGGTCCGCGTGCAGGCTGCACAAAGGTTAACCGCTAAACATCGTGAAAATGAGGTGGGTTCAACCCTGCCCGCGGACCCGGAGGCGCCCTCTGCGCTGGCACTATCGTACCACGGAAAAACTAAAATCTGGTACTGTCGAAATGGCCTTTGCTGACACGTCATTAAGATGAGGCACGCAAATCATTTCCGCGTACCTCGCTGATGGGAGCCTGGGAGAAAGAAAATGCTTCGTAACACCCGATTGTCTGCTGCCCTGCTCGCTGCCGGGGTGGCAGCCGGATTCACATTTGCCGCTGCCAAAGCGCAGACGGCCCCGCCCGAGCCGACTGTCAAGGCCACGAAACCGCTGCTGTTTATGCTCCTTCCCTACGAGACGAAAGCCCAGCTTGCCGCCCGGACCGGGGCAGCCCAGAAGAACTATTGGGGGACCTGGGCCGCGTATGGAAAGAAACTGGCGGAGGCGGGCGTCCTTGCCGGAGGAAGCGCGCTCCAGTCGCCCTCCGACGCCCGCACCCTGCGGACCCGAAATGGGAAGCCGCAGATCACTACCGGCGCCTACTCGGACACCAAAGAGCAGATAACCGGCTATCTCACCCTGAGAGTCGGATCGATGGACGAGGCGTTGCGCTGGGCCGCCGAATGCCCGGCGGTCAAAAACGGCGGGGCAGTCGAGATTCGACCGACCGTGCCGACAATGGCCTCGGACAGACAGTAACCAAACGAAAAGAGAATCAAGATGCAGTACGTTATGCTAAACTATGAAAAAACCGAAACGTTCGCAGCCCGCACGAACGACCAGCAGGAGGCTTACTGGGGCGCCTGGACCGCGTATATCGCTGCGCTGAACGAAGCGGGCATCATGGTCGGGGGGCAGGGACTGCAGCCGCCCACCGTCGCGACCACCGTGCGGCTTGCCGATGGTAAGCGTCATGTGCAGGACGGCCCGTATGCCGACACCAAGGAGCAGCTGGCCGGGTTCTTTATCCTCGAACTTCCGTCCCTGGACGACGCGATGCAGTGGGCAGCTCGCTGTCCGGCAGCCTCCGATGGGGTGGTAGAAATCCGTCCGGTCCTCGTGATGTCGCCCCCATGAACGCAGCTTACGAGACCGTCGAGACCGTGGCCCGTACCTCTTACGGGCGGCTCGTCGCCTATCTCGCGTCCCGCTCCGGCGATGTCGCCGGGGCGGAGGATGCCCTGTCCGAGGCGCTCTACAAGGCTCTGATCCACTGGCCTTCTCAGGGAATCCCCACCCGGCCCGAAGCCTGGCTTCTGCAGACCGCGAGAAATCACGCAATGGATGAGGCGCGCAAAAGAAAGGTGCGGCAGGAGGCGATGCCCGCCCTGTGGCAGGCCGCACAGGAGGCGCAGACCGCGATGGAGCAGGACCTCTTCCCCGACGACCGCTTGAAGCTTTTATTTGTCTGCGCCCACCCGGCGATAGACCCCGCCGTGCGTACCCCGCTCCTGCTGCAGACCGTTCTGGGCTTTGATGCCGCCCGGATCGCCTCTGCATTCCTGGTCGCGCCCGCCGCCATGGGGCAGCGGCTGGTCCGCGCCAAAACAAAGATCCGCGAGGCCGGGATCGCCTTCGCCGCGCCGGAACCCGACGAGCTTCCCGCCCGCCTGGAAGCCGTGCTGGAGGCGATCTATGCCGTCTACGGGCAGGGGTGGGAGGACATCGCCGATACCGCCTCAGCGGATACCCGCGAGCAGGGGTTCACCGACGAGGCGTTCTGGCTGGCCCGCCTGCTGGTACAACTCCTCCCCGACGAACCCGAAGCGCAGGGGCTTCTTGCCCTTCTGCTCTATTGCGAGTCGCGTCGTGCCGCCCGGCGCTCCCCAAGCGGGGATTTTGTCCCGCTTTCCCGACAGGACAGCGCTCTCTGGTCCCGTCCCAAAATCGAGGAGGCGGAGCGACTGCTGGCCCAGGCAAGCTCGCATCGGAAACTGGGACGATTCCAGCTTGAGGCGGCGATCCAGTCCGCGCACACCCTGAGAGGGCTAACCGGAAAAACAAATTGGGCCGCTGTCGCCGCCCTGTATGAAGGTCTCGTACAGATCGCCCCGACCCTCGGAGGCTTTGTCGGGCAGGCGGCGGCAGTCGCGGAGTGGCGCGGCCCTGAAGCCGGTCTCGCGCTTCTCCATGACCTCGCGCCGGGCGCAGTGAAAAGCTATCAGCCATTCTGGGCTGTAAAAGCGCACCTCCTGCGCCTGCTGAACCGAACGGACGAAGCGAATCACGCCTTCGACCTTGCCATCGGCCTGACCGAGGACAGCGCTGTTCGGCAGTACCTGCTCGCACAGCGGTGACATAGAGCCGGTAATATAAAGCCATGAACAGAAGGCTTTCCGGCAAAATCGCGTTGATGTCGCTGATCTTGATTGTGATCGTCCGCCCGACCGGTTCTGCCGTGAGCCTTCCGACTCCCGAAGAAAACGCCTGCCCCTGTTCCGCTTCGCCCCTGCAAACACCGCCCCCCGCTGCGGCTCCCCCAACTGCTGTACCCACCCCGCTGCCACGAGTCCACGATCCGGTGCTGGCTAAAGAGGCGCGCGTCTATTATCTGTTCTCCACCGGGCGCGGGATCACGCTGCACACGTCGAAAGACCGCGTGACCTGGCAGCGGAAAGGGCGTGTCTTCGCTCAGCCGATGCCGTGGACCGTTGCGGCGATCCCCGGCTCCACGGAAAGCTACTGGGCGCCGGACATCTCTTTCTTCAACGGCAAGTG
>JACMJB010000206.1 GCA_014380815.1 Armatimonadota bacterium | reverse complement strand
CGCCAGCAAACCTGGATCTGGTGATTGTTCCGGCCCTCCTGTTTTCCGTGCAGGGTGATCGGCAGGGCTATGGCGGCGGCTTCTATGTTCGGTTTCTGCCCTCGGTTCCATCCTCCTGCATTCGCCTGGGGGCACTTCCCGACGCTCTCGTGCTTCCCTCCCTGCCCCGTGATCTCTGGGACGTCCCAATGGACCTGATTCTCAGTGAAACTCGCCTTTTACCAACAAGTGCTTCCCGACTTTGAGGTGATCCCCAACGTCGCCGGGGCTTCCCCTCCGAAACGAACGTCGGCGGAGGAACGTGGGTCGTTCATGGTTACAAGGAGCTGTCGGAAAAAGCTGGGAAAGCGTGATCTATGTCCTTGCGGTTCCGGGAGGCGCTTTCAAAAGCTGCTGCCGTAATACCGGCAGCTACGACGGCATAGGTCGGTGCGACTACTTCCGTGACGGAGATTCCGCAGCTCGCTCTCTCCCTCTCGGAGCGAGGGAGAGAGCGAGCACTCTTCCTACCCAACAGGATGAAAAAGCAGAGCTGAACAGACTGGTTCTCCTTGATGTTGAACAAGTCCCGTGGTACTATCCGTTGTTCGTGCTGCCGATCAGGCCGCAGTGTGCCGTCAAGTTACGGGGCTATAGCTCAGCTGGGAGAGCGCTACATTCGCATTGTAGAGGTCAGCGGTTCGATCCCGCTTAGCTCCATCTAAAATGCCCGCCGAAAGGAATGAACCTTTCGGCGGGCATTTTTGCTTTGGGTCTTGTTTTGTTACCGCTAAAGAACAAAAGCCAGCCTCAGGGATCTGAGGCTGGCTCGCCAAAGCGCCGGACCGCTCTACGGTCCGGCGCTTTAGTGAAACGCGGTTCGCCTGGGTTTCAGGCTACTTCTTGTTCTTCTTTTTGTCCTTCTTATCCTTGGCTTTCTTCGCCATAACGACTCACCTCCCTTCGTGAAAAGTGCTGCTCAAATCCTGCAAACGGGGACGCCGCCAGGGGTGCATAAGATCATGATCCCCCGGTTTCTTTCGCGCCGAGAAACATGGTTGTTTTCGCAGTCGCGGTGTTTCATCACCCATACGGCACGTTTGGTTCAAAATGCAAAAAACCGACGTCTTATCCCACGCGCAAAACCACTAAAGGAATGCGGGAAAGAGACGCCGGCCTACAAACACACCAGGCCCCGTGAGGCCCCTTGTCGTTGTCAACCTGGCAGGAAATTTAGTTCTAGATGGTTACTCTATCAGACAAAATTCACCTTGTCAAGAGCGGTTTGCGGGAATTTTTTGCGGCGAGGCGATCCCTTATGGGGAAGGGTATCGGCGGCGAGGCAGTGTTTGTTAGTGGACTGCTAGCGGGCCACTAACGAACCTGCAGAACGACGGATTCGTCGCCGAGCATCGCGGCGGCAGCGGCGGACGGGGTCCGCTCCACAGCAATCACCCGTTTCCCTAGCTGCTGCTCGACTTGGGGAAGTGTCATCTCATCCAGAAAGACGTTTTCCCCATCGCGCATCATCACCGAGGGCAGGATGATCGTCTCGCCCGCTTCGGGGTGCTCGGAGACCACGCGAACGATATCTTTTCCGACCAGCAGACCCGCGACCGTGATATTCCCCTCGAAGAAGAAGTTGTGAACCACGCAGACATTCACGCTCAACCCTTCGACTCGGCTCATCACCTCGGCGAACCGGGTCAGGAGTGGCGCGGCGGATTCCCCGGTCACGATCGTGTAGGAGCGCGGCGCAGACAGCGATCTGGGGAGCTTTCGGGCGACCTTTTCCAGGTCGTCCAGGAAAAGCCGTACCAGTCCGACGCCGTCCTCAAGCTGAGGAAAACCCTCGTAGTGGCTGCGCGGTGGCACGTCGCGCTTCGCCCCAAGATAAAATTCGTCGGAGAAGAACAGAAAGCGTGAGCCGAGCGTCCGCCGGAACCGCTCGCGCTGCGTCTCCGCCCAGTCCAGGATCGTGGACGAATAGCCGGGGCTGACCACGGTCACCGGGGCCAGGCGCTCCCGAAACTGTGTGATGCCGATGGGCACGACCGCAAGCGAGACGACGCCGCCATAGGTTCCGCGCGCTTCGGGGTTCAGGTCGGCAAGCTCAGCCACGGTCTGCTCCAAATGCTCGCCGTCGTTATAGCCAGGGCAGAGCACGACCTGACCATGGATCTGGATTCCCGCATCAGCGAGCCGGTTGAGAATCGGCAGGACCGGCTCCGGCTGTTTACGGCCCAGCATCTTACCACGAACGATGGGGTCGGTCGCATGGATCGAGACAAACATCGGCGACAGCTTCTGCTCGCAGATCCGGTCCAGTTCCCCCTCTTTCAGGTTCGTCAGCGTGACATAATTGCCGTGTAGGAACGAGAGTCGGTAATCGTCGTCCTTGATGTACAGGCTGGGCCGAAGCCCCTTTGGCTGCTGGTAGAGGAAGCAGAAGACGCACTTGTTCTTGCAGATGTGGATGTTGTCGAATAGATCGTCGGCGAAGGAAAGACCAAGGTCTTCATCATATCCTTTGTCCAGGATGACGAACCGGCGGTCTCCCTCGCGCTCGAAGGCAAGCTCTATCTGCTCGCCTGCCGTGTGAAAGCGCCAGTCCACGATGTCGCGTAGCGGGGCGCCGTTTACCGACAGGACTCGGTCACCGACGCAAAGGCCAGCGGACGCCGCGACGCTGCCCTCCCGGACCGCCTCTACCAGGTTCTTGGGTTTGCGACGCTCCAGGGCGGGAACGAGACCTGGCTCGTGGCTTTGTACCGGTAGACTGAGGGCCATAACAGGACAGCATACCACACCTCGTCAATGAGATCAACGCTAATTGGGTCAACCGGGCGTTTGCCCTAAAGAGGTATGGGCTGTCTGCTGTATAATCACGTGGCACGGCGCGGAAACGTCCTTGGGGAACCAGGAACGCCTCCGCATCAGTATGTCTACTCAGGTAGTCAGCATTTCCCGTTTGACAGAATCTCAAAATCGCCTCAAAGGTTCCAGCGCACAGCATGAAGCAGGTCCCGCCTTCCTCCGATCCGACAAGCGTCGCTCCCGTGGAACAGACGCCCCCACCCCGCCTGCGACGCCGGGTGGCAGGCGCGCTCGCGCTGACCCTGATTGCCGCCGCCAGCCTGGTCGGGGGCATCACCTGGTCCAAGCTGAGCAGCATCAGCAAGTCCGGTGGCGGAAGTGTCAGCGGGCTGGTCGGATCTATGATCGACCCGAAGGGCAAGTTTCCGGGCAGGGACCGTGTCAACATCGTCCTGATCGGCAAGGACTATAACCGTCTGGAAAGCCGTGACCCCAAACTAAACGGGATGCCGTTCACCAAGGGATCTCGCGCGGACTCCATCGTCGTGCTCTCGCTGGATATGAACGCGGGCAAAGTCAGCGCGCTGTCCGTGCCGCGGGACACGCTTATCCAGCGGGAAGACGGCGAAGGGGCGGGCAAGATCAACGGCACCTACGCGCGCGGCGGGGCGAAGCAGCTTCAGGCGACCCTCGGCGACCTGCTTGGGGTCACCCCGGAGTACTATGTCGCGCTGAAGCCCGATGGCGTCAAGAACCTGGTGGACAAGCTGGGGGGCGTGGATGTCGAAGCCATTGACGACATGAACTACGACGACAACTGGGGGCAGCTTCATATCCACCTGAAAAAAGGGCCACAGCGGATTGATGGCGCCCAGGCTGTCGGCTTCACACGATTCCGCGAGGTAAAGCGCGGCACCCCCCGCTCCAAGGAAGAGGGCGATGGGCGGCGGATGGCGCGTCAGCAGATGGTCATCAAGGCGATGGCCACCGAGGCCAAGAAGCCTGGTAACTGGCTTCAGGTGGACAGCGTGATCAACTACGGTCTGGAGCAGATCGAGACCAATCTGAGCCGCGAGCAGGTCTTTGCGCTCGGCGCGCTGTTCCGCAACATCCAGCCGGAGCAGATGCAGACCGCCTCGCTGACCGGCAAGGGGACCACGCGCGGAACGTACTTCTTTGTTCCGGACGACAGGAAGAAAAAGGCGCTGGTGGACTGGCTGCTGAAGGGCGACGAATCGGCGGCGAACCGCTTGACCGTGGTCGCGGTTCAGAACGGGACCGAAGTCCCGGGCCTGGCACGCCGCGTTGCCGACCTGCTGCGCGAGCAGGGATTCGACGCTAAAAGCATGGGTAATGCCAAACGTGGCGGCACGGCCCCCGAGGTGACCGAGACCCGGATTGTCTATGGCAAGGCGGCGGTGCAGGTGCGTGCGGAGCGGATTGCAAAGATGCTGGGCGGCGGTAAACTGGAGAAGCAGGTTTCCAGCACCGGGTCTGCGGCCCCTGCCGCCACCGCCGATCCGGAGGCACCGGATGTGACCATCGTGCTGGGCCGTGATCTTGCGGCCACTTTTGCGGAGAGGAGTGCCAGGCTATGACGGTCGTTGCTGTTGCGCCCCCCGTTTCCGAACCGGATTACTCCCTGGAGACTCTGCCGTCTTCCCCCGCGGCATTCGAGGCAGAACTGGCGCAGCGTTATCGCACGATCCTTCTGTTCGGCGCTCCCGGCTCCGGCAAAGGCACCATCGGCAAGGCTTTGGGCGCGATCCCTGGCTTTGTCCATGTGGCTTGCGGCGAGGTTTTTCGCGGTCTGGACCTGACCTCGGCTATCGGCAAGGTGTTCATCGAGTATTCCTCGAAGGGCCTGCTGGTCCCCGACAACACGACGATCGAGCTGTGGCACCAGCATATTGATGCGCTGGTTGCTACGCGCCGCTTCGCACCCGACCGCGACCTGCTGGTGCTGGATGGCATTCCCCGCAATGCGATCCAGGCAGGGATCATGGATAGCTATATTGTCGTGGAGCGCATCTTTCATCTGGTCTGTTTGGACGAGAACCTGATGTTCAGCCGCCTGCGTCGGCGCGCCCTGAAAGAGAACCGGCTCGATGATGCCTCCGATGAGGTGATCCGTCACCGCTGGCGGATCTACGAGCAGGAATCAACCCCGATCCTCAGCCACTATTCCTCGGAGATCATCACTCCCATTGATGCCATTGGCACCCCGGTCAAAGTCCTGCACGACATACTTGGGAAGCTGCTCTAGCTTTCACGCACCCTTCGCTCCTTTTCTCCTAACCAGACGCCCCTTCATCGCCGATAATCACTGCTGACAGCGCGCGCCGCACAGAACTGCGCCGCAGACTTCCCGGAGATTAAAGCGCGTTTGCCCAACTCTAAACAGAGCGGAAGTTCGGGGACTACCCCGTATGCCACGCGGTGGCGCCGTGAAACGGCTGCGGCGCCGTTTCACTTCTCGCTGGCCCTGCTGCTCGCCGCCGCCGTTTTTCTGCCCGCCTCGCCCTGCCGAATGCTATTGCTGGGGCTGCTGTCCGGTTTGTCGCCCCTTCTCGCGGTGCGAAAACGCTGGGGACTCTCCGAGTTTGTGCTCGTATCCCCCCAGGCCTCGCTTGTGCTCTGGTCCCTGCTGGCGATTCCCGCGCTGAAGCTGGGCGCTTTTGCCGCGGTCCCGGCAGTGGTCGCGGCGGTACTGGGCGAACGTGCCCGGCGGGACCGTCGCACCCTGACACTTGAATTCGGCGTTTCCGATGCCGCGGGCTTTCTTACGTTTTGCGCGATGCTGATACCGGTTCTGACTGTCTTTGCGGCGAACGGGATGCAGGGCGGTCACTTCTTCGCCCGCGGCTGGTTTGCCCGCGATAGCTTCTATCTCTTCGCTCTAGCACAAGAATCCCTGGAGCGCGGGGGATGGCCTGCGGAGAACCCTTTCGTTGCCGGTGTCGCGAACTTTTACCCGTCGCTCCTTCATGTCACCCTCGGGGCATTGGCAGCTCAGAGCGGACTGCCTGCCGCGCAGGCCATTCTTATCCTTTCTCCTCTCGCACTGGCGACCTCGCTTCCGCTGCTGGTGGTCGCTGCCTGCCGTGCCGCCGATCTCCGGTCAGGAATCTGGACGGTTTTGTTGGCGCTTATTGGCGCGGCGGGTCTTTTTTTCCTGAGGCCGGACCTGTTTATCTATCCTCAGACGCAGGCATATCTATTAGGGTGGCTGGCCCTTGTGTTGTGGCTCTGGGGCGAGTCGGAGACGAGTGGTCTGGAGGCAGCGATCGCGCTTGCGATGTCGTTTTTGGTGGTTCTAGCCCACACGGTTACTGGTGCGGCCTGCATCGTTTTTGTCACGAGTCGTGCCTTCGAAGGTCTTCGCGCCCCGGAGACCCGTCGGCGGAGCCTTTTGCAGATCGGCGCGGCGGCGGTGTTGGGTCTTCTGTTTTTGCGCCTGAACTCTCTGCCGTTCAGCAGCCCTCATCACCAGATTTCTCTGACTGACCTGGGGGGTGTCACGGATTTTATCGCTCCCTGGTGGGCGGCGGTTGCGGCGACAATAGCCATGGCGATAGCCTACAGACGACGCACCTATCGCTCCCTGGGGATAGTCGCAATGAGCGCGCTCGGTATCGTCTACTATGTCCTGGGGAGTTCCTCGGACGGTGTCGAGCAGTTCTTCATCTACTATAATGCAGAGCGTTTTCTGCACCTTGCGCTCTTTATCGCCCTGCCTCTTGCTGCCGGTGAAGCGGGTTCCGCGGGCCTCATTGCCACCACCTGTGTTGCCGCGGGTGCGCTGTTGCAGCCCACCAGTCTCGCAATCCTGTCTTACCGATTGTGCAATGACACGCCGGTGATTGTGGATGCACAAAAAATGGCGGTGCTCACGCGAATCCGCGAGGAGACTCCGCCGACCGCACGTATTCTCAACAACCTTCGCTCTTTCGAGGTCCCCGCATTCACGGGACGTAGCCAGAACCCGACCGAGATCAATGTGTGGGGCCTCAACACGCTGCCACCGGCTGAATTCGACAGACATCTGAGCGATGTGGCGCGTTTTTCTCAGCTTTCGCTCAAGCCGGATCAGCGAGTGATGCTGCTCGACCGGTGGGGTTACACGCACCTTCTGCTTCGCAAAAAGACTCTTCCCGACAATCTGAAGGCCTGGACAGAGCGTCAGTTTCCCCCGGGCAGCATGCGGGTGCTGTTCGTTGAGGGGAATTATCTGCTGCTTGAGCGCGTGCCGCCCTCGAGTTCCAGCAGTGTACCGGTCACGATACGCCGCAAATAGACTCTGCCCAGCAAGCTCTCCGCGAATCGGGACGGGCAGATCGGCGAAGGCTGCGGTATACTCATCTTCGTTATCGCGCGGTTGGTGCGATAGCGCAGAGACAAGGCTTCTCTCGATGCCCTCCTGTCTCTGTTATCACGGGCGGTTGGCTCAGGGGTAGAGCGCTTCCTTGACACGGAAGAGGTCACAGGTTCAAATCCTGTACTGCCCATTTTATCCCCTCTCATTCCCGGCAGTTCGAGAGGGGATTGACCGCTTCTCAGCAAAACGCGTGCGGATCTTGCGCTCGGGGCAGCCGATTGGCCGTCCAACAGACAGTGCCGCGACTGCAGCCCGGCAACGCTTCGGAAGCGCACGATCCTCACCCGGAACCTGCTCTGGTTACTCGCCGATCAGGAACTGCCGTGCGGCGGCGTCGCCGAACCCAAAGCGTTCATCACCTACCTGCGGACCGGACAAGACGATCCGCGCGGGCGCTGGGGGAACAAGCAGAACAACCAACCCACAGCCCGGTCCACCGCGGCGACCTATCACTAGACCTGCTCAAAAGTCAGCTTAAATGCCTTACGTGGAAGCCGTGCTCGGTCAGACTCGCTTCCAGCGCGGCGATGTGGGCTTCATTGCGGACCTCGACCAGCATCTCGACTCCGGTCATGCCGTAGGCGACACCCGGTGAGATCCGGTTGTGGGTTACCTCCATGACATTGCCCCCTTCTTTCGCCACCGCCTCCAGAAGCCGCGCCAGGCCACCGGGCTTGTCCGAAACCGCCGTGAAAAAGTGGAAGTAGCGCCGGGCGCGGATCATGCCGCGCTCGATCAGGTCCGCGAGCAGTTTCACGTCAATGTTGCCGCCACAAAGCAGTGTCGCCGTTCTGCCGACGCCGAGGCTGGGGTGCTCCATCAGCGCGGCCAGGCCCGCTGCGCCGGATGGCTCCACGACCACCTTGGCACGGGTCATCAGAAGCAGGATCGCCGCCGCCATCGCCTCGTCAGAAACCGTGACGACATCGTCGGCGTAGCGCTGGATATAAGCGAACGTGCGCGGCGACGGTGACTTGATCGCGATGCCGTCGGCGATGGTGTCGCAGGGAGTGTCACGCGGCGAAAGCCGCCCGGTACGGAAAGAGCGCGCGGCGCTGTCCGCCCCCGCCGCCTGAATCCCGATGATTCGGCACAACGGTCGCGCCGCCTTGATCGCGGTCGCCACTCCGGAGAACAGGCCGCCGCCACCGATGGGAATGAGCACCGTTTCAACATCGGGAAGGTCTTCCAGAAGCTCGATGCCGAGCGAACCCTGCCCGGTGATGATGGCATCGTCGTCGTAGGCGGAGATGAAGACCGCTCCTGTCGCGGTTGACCTCGCCTGCGCCGCTGCGACCGCCTCGTCGAAGTTCGCGCCTTCCAGAATGACGGTCGCCCCGTAGTTCTCCGTCGCCTGAATCTTGGCGATAGAACCGTTTCGCGGCATGAACACCGTCGCCGCCACGCCCGCGGTGCGTGCCGCGAGGGCGACCCCCTGCGCATGATTTCCCGCTGAGGCAGTGATGACCCCCTGAAGCCGTTCCTCGTCTGTCAGCTGAGCGATCCGGCAGGTCGCCCCGCGGATCTTGAAGGAGCCGGTGCGCTGCAGGTTTTCCATCTTGAGATGAAGATCTTCGCAGCCGACCTTTCGCGCGATGCTCGCCGAGGTGAACAGCGGCGTGTGCCGAACAACGGGACGGATATACGCCTCGTAAGCAGCCCGAATCGCCGTTGCCGTGATAAGGGGGGAAGCGTAGGACGCCGAAGCGCGGCTTGGTATCATAGGCAAAATTGTACCACCGGGTGGTTTCGATTGTTTGTCTGCAACGGTGAAGCCTGCCCGTTTGTGCTACACTTTTGCGGAGGCTTTCCAATGAAGGTGAGTGGCTGGTACCACGGCTTTGCAGCCGCGATGGTTCTTTTCTTGTTCTGTTCCACCATCAGGGCCGAGGGAATGCGGGAGCAGCCAGTCCTGGATGCGGATTCCGCGCGGCAGATCACCGCTTATACGCGCGATATTCTGCGGACTGGCGGCGATGCGAGCCGCGCGCGCCCCTCGCTGCTGCTGCTTGTGGAGAAAAACGCCGCCGCCGATCTCACGGACAATCTCTCCGGGGCACTGCGCGACGCCGACTCCTACACAGCCCTTGCGGCGACTCTGGAGGATGTGCTGGGCACGGCAAGCGAACGGGAGCGTCCTTTTGTCCGCTTTAATCTGGCGCGGGTCCATCTGATCCGGGCCGGATACGCTGGGACCGCGCGGGGGCGCAGTGCCCTGCTGGCCCGCGCCTCGTTCGCGGCGGATGCCCTTCGAAATGGCACTCGTGACCCGGCCGCCGATGGCCTGCGCGGGGACATCGAGAGCGCGCGCGGGAATGTCGGCGCCGCCATCGCGGCCTACCAGCGAATGGTGTCTTCGGGAGGCTCCAAGTCCGATGCCCAGTACCGGATCGGGGCCGCCTACGCCCGCGCCCGCCGCTATGGCCTCGCGGAGCAGGCTTTGATCTCGGCGGCCCGCTCTGTCGGCTCTGATGGCATCGCGGACCCGGCGCTTGCGTACCGCGCCTACCAGGAGCTGGCGCTGATCTATCTGCTGCAGGGAAACACCCCGGAGGCCGCGCGAGCGCTGCGTCAGTCGGTCGCGAAGCTTGGCACGGAACTGCCACGCGGCGTAGTGCTTCGTCTGGATGTCGCGCAACAGCTTCTGGTACGAGGCGGCTACGCGCGTGACGTCATCGCCTACCTGGAGACCGCGGCCCGTCTTTTCCCCCGTGATGAAAACACGCAAAATCTTCTCGCACAGGCAAGGACCCTGCGGCGCTAGGTCTATCCTTAACCTGGGCTTAACCTTGCATGGGTACGACCGGTTATGATTTCGCGTGTGTTCCGGTGGACGAAGGGGCTGCTTTCCTGCGCGCTTCTCTTGATTTGTGCTCTTGTCGCCCCCTTTTTCGGAGAGGAACGAGCGTCGCCTATCTCTGCTGTTGCCCGGGCACAATCCGTGGCGGCTCCCCCGGAGAGCAGGACCGCATCGCCACGTCCGGGTGCCACCGCCGCTTCACCCGCTCCGAGAAAGGGGGGCGAAGAGAACGGGCTGAAACCATTTAAGCTGGCAATGGGGCTGATTGCCGGATTGGCGCTGTTTCTGTACGGGGTGGAGCAGATGGCCCGTGGTTTCCAGGCCGCTGCGGGGGACCGCATCAAGGACTGGCTCACACGATTCACCAAGAACCGCTTCGCGGCAGCGGGAACGGGGATGGTGGCGACCACCCTTCTGGACTCTTCCTCGGTTACTATTATTCTGCTTATCACCTTGATCCACGCAGGACTGATCTCGTTCACCAATTCACTGGGGGTGGTGCTGGGCGCAAACATTGGGACCGCGGTCGGCAGTCAGCTGATCGCATTCGAGATCCACGAGTACGCGCCGCTCGCGCTCGCCGCGGGCGTTCTCCTGCACCTGGCGGGTCGCTCGGACCGGGCCAAAAACGCCGGTTTGATCCTGTTCGGGTTGGGACTGCTCTTCTTCGGACTGGGGTATCTGGGCGATGCGATGGAGCCACTCAAGGAGTACAAGCCTTTCACGGACCTGATGGCGCGTTTGGGGAAAACGCCGCTGCTGGGCGCGCTCGCGGGCTGTCTCTTCACGCTGGTAATCCAGTCGTCGTCAGCGACTGTCGGCATCGCGATCACCATGGCTCAGTCGGGTCTCATTGATCTGCCTGCCGGGGTGGCGATCATGCTTGGCGCGGAGATCGGAACGGTTTCAGATACGCTGCTTGCCAGCATCGGACGCTCGCGCGAGGCAGTTCGAACCGCCGTGTTCCACCTGCTATTTAACCTCGTCACGGTCTCACTTGGTCTGCTGCTGGTGGGTCCGCTGACACGCGCCGCGCAGATGCTGCCGGGCAGCGGCGTCGCGCGCGATATTGCCAATGCGCACCTTACGTTCAATGTCCTGGGGGTCGCCCTGGTGATTGGGTTCCTGCCCTGGATCGCACGTGCCCTCGAGCGGGTGATTCCGCCGAAGCCTGACCAGACCGGCGGTCCTGAACCTGGGGCAGATCCGTAAAACGGGTACACTGTAGCCGGAGCTGGCAATCAATGAACTGGACGGTTTGGGACATCCTGGTGGTCGCAGGTAGCGCACTGCAGCTCGCCTGCCTGGTCGGCGTTCTGGTTGTGGTGGTGCGGATTGTCCGGGGACCGATTGCGGGTGTTGCGGGACGCGGGGTCCGTGTGGTGGAAAAGGTGAGCGGTGTCGCGGGTTCCACCCTGAGCGCGCTGAACACGAACCGTGCGCAGGTGGAGTCCATCGTCACCGATGTTCAGGGAATCGCGGGGTCTGTCCGATCCCCCGACCGGTCCGCCGGACTTCCCATCAACTACGGCACGCTTCGAAACGGTCTCGCGACACTGGCGATGGTCCGGCGCGGCGCGAGATCCCTGCGGTCGTTGGGCAAGCTGGGAGCAGCACCTCCTGGTCCAAGCCGCAGCGCAAACGCTCGTCCTCTTCGTCCCTCCCTGCCGGAGCGGCTTGGCCTCCTGCCCCCCGCGCTCAAGCCGATACTGCGCCTGCTCCCCTATGCCCGGATCGCGCTGAACGTGTTGCGTCAGGTCAAGGGGCGTGGTGTCTGACCGGCGGGCGTTAACGCCCAACCACAAAGCCGTATAATCATTTTATGACATCTCTGACATCTGTTTCCCTGCGATCGCGTGGCAGGAAGGGTGGCGAGACGCCCACCGCACCTCAGGTACCGACCGAGCAGAACCAGGTCGGGGACCATTCGGAATCTCTGACACCGGCTGCCGCGGCAAACCCCTCTCTGTACATCAACCGCGAACTGAGCTGGCTGGAGTTCAATAAGCGCGTCCTGGAGGAGGCCTGGGAGGACCGGCATCCGCTGCTGGAGCGGGCCAAGTTCCTGGGGATCTTTGGCTCGAACCTGGACGAATTTTTTATGATCCGAGTTTCCGCCCTGCAGGTTCAGCGGGCGGAGGGGGTCGCGGATGTGGCGGTGGACGGGCTGACGCCGACCGAGGCGCTGATCCGTGTCGGGCGCCGGGTGGACGAACTGATGAGTGATGTTCGCGCCTGCTGGCATCAGCTCCACCTTCAGCTTCGGCGTGAGGGGATCGAGGTCCTACGCTACGATCACCTTTCCGCCGCCGAAAAGCAGTTCCTCGCGGACTACTTCGAGAACGAGATCTTTCCGATCCTGACGCCGCTTGCGGTGGACCCCGGTCATCCCTTTCCTCACATCTCGAACCTTTCGCTGAACATGGCGGTCGTCATCCGCGATCCGGTGAACGGCGAGCAGCAGTTCGCACGCATGAAAGTGCCCGGCGTGCTGCCGCGCCTGGTTGCCTGTCCCCCCATGCCCAGCGAAGAAAACGGCAATGGACTCGCTGCTCCGCCAGTGAAATCGCGGCGCGTCCCGCAACGCTTCGTCTGGCTGGAGGACGTGATCGGACATCATGTCGGGCGGCTGTTCCCAGGCATGGACCCGGTCGCGGTGTATCCGTTTCGGGTGACTCGCAACGCCGACATTGAGATTCAGGAGGATGAGGCCGAGGACCTGCTGCGCACCATTCAGCAGAATATCCGGGATCGGCACTTTGGGTTTGTCACCCGTCTGGAGATCTCGCCGGAGATGCCGGAGCGCATTCGCACCTTGCTGATTGACAATCTGGAGATGGACGCCCGCAATGTGGTGGTTTCCGAGATGGTAATGGGGCATTCGTCGCTGCTCGAACTCACGAAGCTGGATCGCCCGGACCTCAAGGATGCCCCCCTGGTACCACGGACCCCGGGTATTCTGTCGCGCGGCGAGGATATCTTCTCGCTGCTGTCACGCCAGGACATTCTGCTGCAGCATCCCTATGATTCGTTCACGCCCGTTATTCACTTGGTGGAGGCAGCGGCGAAAGATCCCCATGTGCGCGCGATCAAGCAGTCCCTGTACCGGCTCGGCCCCAACTCGCCAATCGTCTCCGCTCTGATTGCGGCCCGCGATGCGGACACCCAGGTGGCGACCCTGGTGGAGTTGAAGGCGCGCTTTGACGAGGAGAATAACATCACCTGGGCGCGAGCACTGGAACAGGCGGGGGTCCATGTCGTCTACGGCTTGATCGGGCTGAAGACCCACTGCAAAGTGCTGCTGATCGTGCGGCGCGAACCGGGCGGCATCAAGCGCTATCTGCACCTCGGAACCGGCAACTATAACGCTGTGACCGCCCGAATCTATACGGACTTCTCGCTGATGACCAGCGACCCGGATCTTGGGGCCGATGCGACAGATCTGTTTAATTACCTGACCGGCTATTCGCGGCAAACCCGGTTCCGGAAGATGCTGGTCGCCCCGATCAATCTGCGACAGCGTATGGCACAGATGATCGCCCGTGAGGCGGAGCACGCGCTGAACGGTCGTCCGGCCCGGCTGATCTTCAAAATGAACGCTTTGGTGGACCCGGAGATGATTGACCTGCTCTACAGCGCGTCGCAGGCGGGGGTGCGGGTTGATCTGCTGATTCGAGGCATCTGCTGTCTGCGTCCCGGTATCAAAGACATCTCGGATAATATTAGCGTCACCAGTGTCGTGGGACGGTTCCTGGAGCACGCCCGCGCTTATTACTTCGAGAACGGCGGCATCCCGGAGCTTTACCTGGGTTCCGCCGATCTGATGACTCGGAACCTGGACCGGCGCGTCGAGGTGCTGTTCCCGGTCGAGGACCCCACCCTGCGCCAGCATGTGGTACGAGATACGCTTCTCGTCGAACTTGCCGACAATGTGCAGGCCCGTCGCTTACTTCCCGCTGGCACCTGGGAGCGTGTCCGCCCCGAACCGGGCCGTCGCCGCCGCGTGGATTCGCAGGCGATCTTCCTCAGAGGCGATAAATCGCCCCGGCGAAGGTAGCCGATCCCGATGGAGCCGGTTGACCACGACCGATTGTTCAAGGAACTGATCACCACCTTCTTCGCGGAGTTTATGGATTTGTTTTTGCCCGATGCCGCCCCCTATCTGGACCGCGACAGCTTTGTTTTCCTGGATAAAGAGGTCTTCACCGACGTCACTTCGGGCGAGAAGCACGAAGCGGATATCATCGTTCGAGCGAAGTTCAAAGAGACAGAAGCGTTCTTCCTGATTCACGTCGAAAATCAGGCAAAGGCACAGGGCGAGTTTGGCCGTCGGATGTTCCGCTATTTTGCCCGGCTGCACGAGAAGTACGCGCTCCCCATCTATCCCGTGGTCGTCTTTTCCTACGACCTTCCCCGGCGCAGGGAGCCGGATCGGTATCGCATCACCCTTCCAGGCCGCAGCGTGCTGGACTTTCGGTACCGGGTGATTCAACTGAATCGCTTGCCGTGGCGGGGCTTTCTGCGCCAATCGAATCCGGTCGCCTCAGCGCTGATGGCGAGAATGAAGTTCGCGGCAAGGGACCGACCCAGGGTAAAATTGGAATGCCTGCGGCTTCTTGCGACACTCAGACTGGATCCCGCCCGGACCCAGTTGATTTCCGGTTTTGTGGATACCTACCTCCGTCTGAACACCACGGAGATGATGAGGTATCAACGCGGGCTGGCGGGACTGGAAGTTCAAGAACAGGAGGACGTTATGGTTTTAACGACAAGCTGGAAGGAAGAGGGCATTCAGCAGGGCATTCAGCAGGGCATCGCAGAAGGTCTTCAGCAGGGTGAAGCAAACATCGTCCTGCGCCTGCTTCACCGGAAGTTCGGACCATCGGCTTTTGCCACCGGGCTTGGGGCCGAGATCCGCAGCCTGGACTCGTCTCAGCTCGAAGCGTTGTCTGATGCCCTGCTGGATTTTACTCATCTCTCCCAGCTCACAACATGGCTGACGGAAAACGCTTCTTAGCCCACGCCGGAATCTGCTATACGTCGCTCTCGCGCAGGGTACCGTCGAGGTCCGACTGAGCGGGCAAAACGCTTTTACGGCCTTCCAATGTGCTGACACAGGCGGCGATTGTCAGGTCGCCGGTGACATTCAGGACCGTACGGCTCATATCCAGGATGCGGTCAATCCCTAGCACGATACCGATCGCCTCGGCGGGGACCCCGACCCGTAGCAGGACGATGGCGATCATCGGCCAGGACCCACCCGGCACGCCCGCTGTTCCAACGCCCGCCAGAATCGCGAGTCCCAAAACCAACAGCTGCTGACCAAGGTCTAGCGTGACCCCGAAAAATTGCGCGAGGAACAGGACCGTGATTCCCTCGAAAAGCGCGGTGCCGTTCTGATTGGCGGTCGCGCCGACCGTCAGCACAAAGGTGCTGATGTCGCGCGGCAGCTTCAAATCCTCTTCAGCAGCGCGAAGCGCGGTGGGAAGCGTGGCGTTGGACGATGAAGTGGCGAACGCCGTCAGCATCACGCCGCGAATCTGCTTGAAAAACTCGACTGGGCTGCGCCGGGCAATAAAGCGTATCGCAAGACTATAGGCCACGAACTGGTGGATGGCGAGAGCCGCCAGGACCACCAGCACGTACTTGCCTAGAGCGAATAGAGCGTCGGTCCCCAGCAGCGCGGTGGTCGAGAAGATCAGGGCGAAGACGCCGATCGGCCCAAAGGCCATCGCGAAGTCAATCACCTTCAGGCTTGCCGCGAGGACGGCTTCCAGCAGCCGTTTGAGCGGAGCGACCTTCTCTGCATCCACTGCCGCAACGGCAATCCCGAAGATGAGCGCGAAGAACATCAGGGGAAGCAGTCCGCCATCCAGGGCGCGAACGGCCTCCTCCAGAGGGTTACGGGGAATGATCTCCAGCAGCGCTTCCGAGATCGGCTTGGCGTTCTGGGCGTTTTCGACGGATTTCGCCGCCTGGGTGGAGCCGCTTTGAAGCATCAGTGTCAGGCGTTCGCGGCGCACGGGGTCTATGCCCGCGCCCGGCTGAAACACATTCGCCATCAGCAGGGCAAGCGCGACCGCCGAGCCGGAAAGCAGAACCGTCATCAGAAGCGACTTGACACCAACCCGCCCTACTTTGCTGGCATCGCCCAGTTCCGCGACTCCCAGCACCAGAGCGGAAAACAGGAGCGGCACCACGATCATAAAGATCAGTCGCAGGAACACCTGCCCGATGGGCTGAGCCACATTCTTGACAAAGGCCTGCAGGCCCGCGTTCTCCGCACCAAGAGTAGCCTGGCAAACCGCCCCAGCGACCGCACCGAGAATCAGTCCAATAAAGATACGGGTGTGCAGGGGGAGGCCCCGCCGTTGCGGCAGCGGCGTTGGATCTTGCATGGGACCCAGTTCACCCTGCGCTCCTTGGTTTCCTGCTTCATTGGGACGCCAGTCATTGGCCTTCACCACCGCCGGCACGCGCTATCCATTCGGACTTGTGCGCGGCTGCAAGGATCTCCGGGTGCAGAAGGTAACCAAAGCCCGCGTTGGAGAGACGCAGAGTCAGGCCGTTGCGGTCCGTCCCAAGCGCGGCGGCGGTCTGGTTCAGATTCCACTCGTTCGCGGCAAGCTGGCTGAGCAGATAGACGCGCCGCGTTTGCGCCGCCGACAGCCGGTACGTCTTCAAATACATCAGTTCGCCGGTCCCGTCTCGTCGGATCATTTCACCGATATGGTTTTCGCGGGCTGGGTCCAGATCCGTGATGAACCGCTCAATACGAAACGGTCCTGCCGAATAAAGGGTCTGCGCCGAGGCAGGGCGTCCGATCAGGTCGCCCGCCTGAAAGCCATGGAACGCCCCCCACTCTGCCCGCACCCTGTCGGCGGCCGCCCGCAGGTCGCTCAATTGATGGATGCTTTTATCTTCGATGGCGACCGAAAGGGGCACCGTCGTGTCATAGAACTGGCCGTATTGATAGATCAGATCGCCGTAGAAATCCTCCAGGAGCGTGGGGTGCAGCGCGCGGTAGTCTTCCGGGTCCGAAGTCACAAACGCCGATGCCAGCGCCTCAGCGACAAATATCAGAACGCCCACCTGCCGGTCATGAATTTCGAAAAGGCGAAGCGCATCCTCCAGCCCTCGGACGGACGGACCGAAAATCACCCTTTCGCTGCGTGGCGAAAGCCCGTCCCGGAGTGCCTGCCGGGAGTATTCTCCCCAGGCAATAGAGGGTCCCCCAAAGAACAGGGAGAGGAATCCCTCCATTGCCATATGCAGCGGCAGGAATCGCAGGCGGCGCGGCGCTTCCCGCTTCACCATGCGGTGCAGCATGCGCGCGGTGGAGAACCCGCTCTGATCCAGCCGAAAGACGTTCTGCTTTTCGATCTGCCCACCGTACGCGGCCTCCGCCGCCGTTCCGTCCTCGCTCCACGAAAGCACCAGGCCATGCGGGACATACGAAAAGTAGGCGAGGCTGGGTCCCGATCGGTCATCGCCGCCCAGCGCGACAATTGCCACGTCCTCGTGGTAGGCGCGTCGCGACAGGCGCAGGTCCGCGCTCCCGCCGCGGCGCAGCAGGGGAACCAGACGAATGGAGCCGAATACCTGTGACGGTGCGATTTCCAGGCCCGTTAGTGCGAGGGGTTCCATCCTGTTCCCTTCACCCTTTCCAGAAACCGATCCCGCTGCGCGGCAAGGTGGGATTCAAGACCTTCCAGGGGCATCGCTCCATCTGCGAACCGGGCGAATCCGACCGCTGTCGCCAGGTCTTCGGCCCCGCGCAGGCCGATTGTGGGGACATGGGGGCTGAGCGCGCGCGGCACCAGTTCCTCCGGGTTAAACACAGGGTTCAGGTGAATAATGGTAGTTCGGCGGCGGGGGTCCAGGCACGTGCGAAACACTCGCAACACTTCCCCCGCGCCCTGCGGCGGGTCATTCTCGAACCCGTCGGAGACGATCAAGATCGTTTCCGCTCCCCACTCCAGAGCATCAAGAAGAGGCGTCGCCAGGTCTGTCTGACCTCGGGCCTCGATACTGAGCGGTTTTCCCGGCTCGCCTCCCCCCATCACCGCCGGGCGCGGCGGCAGTGTCCAGAAGGCGCGGTAATGCCCCTGTCCCGCTGCTTCCTGCAGGAGCAGGTGAACCGCAAGCGCGACGCCCAGCGGTCGCTGCCGCTTTTCCGTGGAGCCACTGCTCGAGTATGAATTGTCCAGCACGGCGGCGACCCGCCCCAGAGCCGGGAGAACGGTTTGTCCCCCGGTCCGCGAAAGGGTCGCCCGCGCGGATTGGCGTAGTGCGTCGGAGAAGGCTTCGCGCTTCTCGCGGGGCAGAGACAGCACGTAGAGCGCAAGCCGGGTCAGTGAAAGGCGCATGGGATCGAGTGCGGGGACCGCCGATTGGGCACGTTCCGCGGTGGCCTGAAGCCGCAGCTTTTCCCCATCGGTCATCTGTGACGCGATCCGCTTCAGGAAAACGTCACGCGGGATGCCGTGTTTCGCGGCAAAACCTTCCGCGACGGTATACGGCAGTTCGTAAACGGCCTCCGCCCGGTAATGCGCCTGCCGAACGCTTTCAAAAAGCGCGGTGGAGAAGATCGGGGTCCCCTCGCTCCGGTTCGGGCGGAACAGAAAGCGCCCCAATTCGGCGGTCCGCGCCGACGTCGTTTTACCCAGCGGCAGATGCGCATGGGCCGCCGCCGCGCGCACTTTGCTGCGGTACTTGACGGCATCAAAGGCAATCTCTTCGCGCCCAGCGACAAATCGGCGCACCAGGGATCGGGAGCGGCGATTATTGATCCGGCGCTGCCGGATCTGTTCCAGAAGACGCCAGGCACGCTGTGGCGGGAGCATTTGCAGTGTGGCGGTGATGAGCGAATTTTCCTCCGCGCGGTGCTCGAAGGGCGTGTCCCGACCTGTCGCCAGAAGGTTCAGAACGATCTCTGCCTGGTTAAAATCGTTGACCCCTGCGGCGAGCGTACGTGCGTACAGCAGGCGATAATTGCCCAGAATATAGGCATGGAGGAATTCAATGGAAACCCGCTGCGCGTCAGCGTCGCTGTAAAACTCGCGCTGGCCGGTGCAGACAAAGCAAGCATTGAGAAAGAGGATCAGATCCTCGCGGGTTACCTGCTCAGCGCGGCTGTACTCGCGAATCGGTTCCGGTATCATGTGCGTCTCCCAGTGGCTGTATCGCCGCAGGGAAGCTAAATGGTTAAAAAAGCCCGTCCGGGGAATGGCGGCACGATCTGCTATTCAAGCGTCAGAGGCATGTGTCGGAAATCGCACCAGAGTCCCACGGTCGGGCCTGCGCTGATTTTATCACGAGGCCGTCGGCGGGCGGTAGTGTGGGCAGTCTTCCGGTCCCAGGCAAGCCGGGACCTGAGTCCACACCCCTTCTCGGTAGCTTCGCGGGTCGGACAGACGCACGACAGGGACCACCACGCCGTACGGGCACGGCGCGCACGTTCCCTGGCTGGTGAGGTTCAGCGGGTTCAGCGGTCGCCGCAGCGTGGCCTCAGATCCTGCGGCAGTCAGGGGGGCGTCCGACCGCGGCGGGTCAGCGGCGGGTGGCGGCGCGGCGCCAGGGTCCCCTGCGCGAGCCACCAGACGCAGCGTTCCGACCCGATACAGATCCGCCCGCGTGTCGGGAAGCCCTTCCGGAACCGGGTGGGCATCCCCGCGCAGCAGGTCCCCGGCTCGAACCTGTCGCTGTTCCTGCGCTGCCGGTCCGATGGCCAGAGTGAAGCGGCCTGGAGCCGGGCGCGCTTCCCCCTCCGCCTGCTGCGTGCCTTCCAGAATAACGAGGTGCCCGTGGCATTTCGCCTTGGTCTGCTCCTCAAACTTGGTGAGGGTCAGGCGCGGCTTGACGGCTGTGACTAGGCCCCAGAACCGGACCGGCGAACTCATTCCTCGGAGGCACCAATAGATTTGTCCTGCGCTGCCATGTCTGAAGCTCCCCCAATCTGCTCCCAATCCCGAGCACACCGCGGTTTAGATCCAGGGAAAGTATAGCGCATAATCCGCACACGACTCGTTGCAGCAACCCTGATTCCGGACGGGGCGAGAGAGCGGGGACGTCTGCCTGTCCCCGCTCACGGTTCGTTCAGCACCATGCCGCTGCCCAGCCCTGCGAGTGACGGCAGGATGCCGACGGGGCGGTGCCGCTACTGCCAGTCTCGAATGCTGTTGACAGGGACAATGGTGCCACTGCGGGTGCTCGTACCATTGAGCAGTGCTTCTCCCTCAGCGGCCCCGAGTCCGTTGGGACCGAAGCAGCCCCACATATCCTGCTTGATTGCCTGCTGTCCTTTGACGGCTTTCGCATGTCCGTCAAAGAAGACAAAGTTGACGAACCCTCTGTGGTTCATGACATAGGAGCGCCCGGAGCCGCCCCCGTCGCCCCCCTCTGGAGTTGACTCATAGGCGGTGAAGTAGGGATTGATGTCATTCAAGCCATTACGCGTCTCGGAGACAAGGATCGTGTTGGCGGGCGTTTGCAGCAAAGATTCATTGCCTGGCCCCTCTCCATCACCGACTGTCGGCCAGAACCGCGGACAGTATCCCCCACTTTCTGCGGTCCCCATATCATTGCATCCCGCATAATTATTGATCGCATAGCTGCGAGGAAAGCGGCTGGTCTCGTCCCCGTTGCCGGTCCCGGCAAAACCAAAACTTCTGGCGGTGGACCACTGCGCCTCATTGCTCGGGCAGGCATATACCCCACCCTGTCCAGGCGTTGAGTAGGCAACCCCATTGTTGTAGGTGTACCCCCCATTTTTGATGTATGGGTAGATGAGATCTTTCCACGAGATCATGCGGGCCGTCCACCAGTCCGCGCCGTCTAAAGTTTGTCGCTTGAGGGGGACGGTGCCATCGTTGTCCGACAGGTACATCATGAACGCAAGGCCGATCTGCTTGGCATTCGAGAGGCACGAAGCCTGACGCGCTTTTTCCCGTGCGCTAGCGAAGACTGGAAACAAGATCGCAGCCAGGATTGCGATAATCGCGATCACGACGAGAAGCTCGATCAGGGTGAAGGCGGAGAGTCGCCCCCGGTTCATTTTTTCGGTCGTTGAATGCAGACATTGCATTGGTAAGAAACCTTTCCGCAGATACCATTTCTGCTGAATCATCGTTGACAAAGCCACTGAACGCGTTTGATAGCCCTTTCTGAAATCGTTATTTTATCGCCCTTTGTTTCCAGGGATGGCCGGGGAGTCCGAGAAGGTCCGAGAAGAAGCAGGAGTCCCGGACGCCGGAGTGACACCGCCTGCTGGCGGCGATCCTTGCACCGCCGGCGTTGCGGAAGACAGTGGAGGCACCTCTTTTTTTGCACAGCCTGCCCCCACGCTGAGCAGCCCCATAGCCACGAAGACGAAGATCGCGCGGGTCGTCGGCCCTGATTTTAGCCGCATTGTCTCCTTGTTTCCTTTGATCCCTTCAGAAGGTACGTCGCAGACCGGCGGGTGGGATAGCAGTAGTAGTCGTGCTTCTCTTCACCAGTTCGGTCTGGATCAATCGCTGATACCCTGGTTTAATATGCCCTTCAATACACGCCAGCAACACCTCGGTAGCGGCTTCACCCACGCTGCGAACGTCCTGCCGCACCGTCGTTAGATGGGGAGTACGCACCGTGGCGTAGGCGCTGTCATCAATCCCGATAACGGATATCTCCTCTGGAATCCTAACGGAGGCGTCCAGCAGCGCGTCGCAGGCTCCCCGCGCGATGGCATCGTTGAGACAGAGTATTGCAGTGGGACGGTCGGCGGGGTCGGGGAATTCGGCGAGCAGTCTGCAGGCATTGTCGTAGCCGTGCTGGTGTCGGTATTCTCCGGGGAAGAGGTACTCCTGCCGGTGGGGCAGTCCCGCCGATTCCAGTGCCTGACAATAGCCCGCCAGCCGCTGGGAGTTGCTTCGAAGTTCAGGGTTACCGCAAAACGCAGCAATTTTTGTATGCCCCCGCAGCGTCAAATGCGCGGTCGCCGCCGCCGCCGCCGCCACGTTGTCTACATCCACGGAGACCAAGGATTCACTTAGTGGGCTATCGCCCACCAGCACAAAGGGGACATCGCCGCGTGCTTCCAAAGCGGGCACGATCTCGCTGTGTGTACGAGGAATGATCAGGAGAAGGCCATCGCAGTGTCCGTCACAGTAAGAGGGAAGTCCTTGGAGTGCCATCTCCCAGTTATCTTCCGTGAAGATCACGGTCTTCTGCCGATGCTGCTTGCTGACGTAGAGGATGCCGTCGAGACAGGCGCCGAGGTAAGGGTCTGTGGTGACAGAGGCCCGGTTGTAAGCCATCACGACCCCGATCGTGTCCATGCGCCGCCGAGCGAGTCCGCGGGCGATGGCGTTAGGGTGGTACCCGACCCGCTTTTCGGCGCTGAAGACGCGCTCTCGGGTAGCGGCGGCGAACTTGGCATTCAGGCTTCGCGTTCAGCACTTTGCTTACGGTGCTGAGGGAAACATTCGCCTCTCTTGCTACCTCGCGGATGGATGCGCCCACGAATCCCTCCTTCCGCTATCTTTGACATTTCTCTCAAAGTAGTATCATTCAAGCGGTTTCCTAGTCGGAAAACGACCGAAATCGACGATTCAAGCGGTTTCACTAATCATACCGGCGAGCGGCAGGGGTGTCAATAGACAAGCAAAAAAAGGCTGGGGCAAATGCCCCGGCCTTTCCGCGTCTTCCTCAGGAGTCTCTATACCTTTTCGGCAAGCGCCTGCGCGCGAAGCAGATCCACGTCAATGCCGGGTCCCATGGTCGAGGAAAGCGTGATCTTCTTGATGTAGCGGCCCTTCGACGACGACGGCTTGGCTTTGAGCAGCGCGCCGAGAAGAACGTTCATATTCTCCTGCAGCTGCTCGGCGGGAAAGCTCGCCTTGCCGATAGGAGCGTGGACGATGCCGCCCTTTTCGACACGGTACTGTACGCGGGTCGCCTTTTTGATCGCATTGACGACCTGGGTTACATTTGTGGTGACCGTGCCGGATTTCGGGTTGGGCATGCGGGGGCCGAGCATGCGGCCCAGCTTGCCGACGGCGGGCATCATATCCGGTGTTGCCACCAGCACGTCGAAGTCCCGGAAACCGGCCTGGATCTTGGCGATCAGGTCATCCGCGCCGACGATGTCCGCGCCCGCCGCTTCAGCGGCCTCGGCATTCGCACCCTTCGCGAAGACAGCGACCTTCTGGGTCTTGCCGGTGCCGTGCGGCAGTTCGGTCGTGCCGCGAACGACCTGGTCGCCCTGGCGTGGGTCCACGCCCAGGCGCACCGCGACATCCACCGTGCTATCGAACTTGGTGGACGAGGTAGACTTCACTAGTTCCAGCGCGTCGGCGGGTTCGTACTCTTTTTGAGCCTCGACCTTGGCGGTCTCGACCTTGAACCGCTTGGAAATGATATGCTTTCGATCCTGCTTACGCATGATGTTTCAAACTCCAGTGGTGTTAACGGGGTTCGGCCCCTCCCACAGGTACGAGCAGTAAGCCGCTCTTAATCCTTGACGTCAACGCCCATGGAGCGAGCGGTGCCTTCGATGACTCGCATCGCACCGTCAATATCGTTGGCGTTCAGGTCGGGCAGCTTGGTGGTCGCGATCTGACGGACTTGTTCCCGTGACAGCGTTCCCACCTTGGTTCGGTTCGGCACGCCCGAACCCGCCGTGACACCGAGCGCCTTTTTGATCAGGTCCGAGGCCGGGGGAGTTTTGGTCTCATAGGTGAACGAGCGGTCGTCATAGATGGTGATGACCACCGGGACGATGGAGCCGACCATGTCCGCGGTTTTCGCGTTATAGCCCTTGATGAACTCCATCATATTGATGCCGTAACCGCCGAGCGCGGGGCCGACGGGGGGGGCGGGGGTCGCTTTGCCCGCATTGATGGCGAGCTTGACGACGCCGACTACCTTCTTTGCCATTGTTTTCTGTTCCTTCTCCACGCCCCATCCGCCGGGTGGCGGCAGGAGCCGGTAGTGTTAGCGACCGGCGCGGTTCTTCGCCGATCTCCTACGAGCGCCCCGGCAGCCCGCGCGGGCTGAAAGGGCGGTTTACTACGAAATCTTTTCGACCTGGTTGTAGTCCAGTTCGACCGGTGTATCGCGCCCGAAGATGGAGATCAGGACGCGCAGCTTTTCGCGCTGCTCGTTGACATCCTCGATCTTGCCAGTGAAGTCCGCGAATGGCCCCGCCGTGACCCGGACCACCTGGTTCTTTTCCCAGGTGAGACGCGGCTTGGGTGCGGCTCCTTCGGTAGCCTCCAGAATCGCCGCGATCTCGCGAGGCTGCAGCGGGACGGGCTTGGAAGTCCCTGAGGTTCGCGATTCCCCCACAAAGCCGGTGACCCCTGTCGTGCTTTTGACCAGGTACCAGG
>JACMJB010000205.1 GCA_014380815.1 Armatimonadota bacterium | reverse complement strand
TGTGCGTTATCGGACGAACCAGGACAATAAATGGCAAACGGTGGAAACAACAGAAGGACTGCATGACGGCGTCGCCAACATCCGCTCGGTGGGGGATGCGGTGGCGGCTCTTGTTGAAGGGCGCCGTCCGTTGCACAGCAGCACCCACGCGATCCAGTCCACCGAGATCATCTTTGCGGCCTACGAGTCCGCGCGGCGCCGGGGGCGGATTGACCTTCCACTGACCGGGGTGGAAGACTCACCGCTGCGCGCGATGATCGCGGACGGTGTTTTTCCGGGGGCGGTCGTCTCGTAGGGAAAGCGGTATAGTGACGTAACAGCGATAGCCGTTTTGAGACTGCCCCATGATCCACTGCGACCTGCGACCCTGTTCCCGGAGAAAAGAAAACGCGCCAACTCCCCTGAGTCTGCGCTGCCTTCCGCTTGCCTCGTTCGCAGCCTTTCAAGATGCCGACGCTCCCGCACCGGCAGTCGCCGGTGCCGCCGGAGGGTCGGCGCAACGGTAGCTTTTTCGCAGATTTGAAAAAGAGCCGTGCGCCGAAGGGTGCGCGGCTTTTTTTTGCCGCCCGAAGACAAAACTTGGTACAAATCCAGAAAGGTGTGGCAGAAATGAGAGAGGGACGGGCAACGAGGTTCGCGACAGCCTCGTGAGACGTTCCTTTTTTGCGACTGCACAATCGAACAGCAGCATGGTACAAGATGCGATTCTCAGCCGGGAGCAGCGGCAGATCCTGCATATCCTGGAACGCGACGCCAGGACGATGCCGGACCAGATAGCCGCGATGACCGGGCTTTCAGAGGAAGAGGTGGCAGCCACAATCGCCGGATTCGAGAGAACGGGGCTGATCCGTTCCTACAAAACCCGTGTGGACTGGGAGCGGGCCGGGGAACCGCGTGTATTCGCCTTTATTGATGTGGATGCGCAGCCGGAGCGGGGAACTGGCTATGACCGGATCGCGGAGCGGATCTATCGTTATCCAGAAGTGCATTCCGTTTATCTACTTTCCGGCTCGGCGGATCTGCGGGTTGTAGTGGAGGGGGCGACCATGCAGTCGGTCGCGAATTTTGTGGCGGAAAAGCTAGCCCCGATCGAGGGCGTACGGGGGACCGCAACCCATTTCCTTCTGAAAAAATACAAGGATGACGGGATCATTTTTGCCGAGCCGGAACCGGATCGGCGACTGGCGGTGACGCCATGAAGCCGCTTTCCCAGGCTGTTTCGGCAGTTCCCGCATCCGGGATTCGGCGTTTTTTCGATCTTGTTGCCGAAATGGACGATGTGATCTCGCTCGGGGTCGGGGAGCCGGATTTCGTTACCCCCTGGCGGGTGCGTGAAGCCGCGATCTACTCTCTGGAACAGGGGCGCACGACCTACACCAGTAATTACGGGCTGCTGGAGCTTCGGCAGGAGATCGCCCGAATGCACCGGGAGCGCTCCGGGGCATCTTACGATCCTGCCACTGAGATTCTGGTGACGGTCGGGGTCTCCGAGGCGCTGGACACCGCCTTTCGCGCACTGCTGGATCAGGGCGACGAGGTGATCGTTCCGGAGCCGTGTTATGTCTCCTACATCCCCTGTGTTGCGTTTGCTGGCGGGGTGCCCGTCTCGGTGCCCTCGCGGGCGGAGAATGGGTTCCGCGTAGACCCCGATGAGGTTCGTGCCCGGATCACATCCCGAACCAAGGCGATCTTGCTTTCTTACCCTAGCAACCCCACCGGGGCGGTGATGGATCGAGAGGGTCTGCAGGCTCTGGTGGACATCGCCACCGAGCACGACCTGTATCTGGTCTCCGACGAGATTTATGACCGTCTGAGCTACGATGCGCCCCACGTTTCCGTTGCGTCCCTGCCGGGCGCGCAGGAGCGAACCATCCTGCTGAACGGTTTTTCCAAGGCTTACGCGATGACAGGCTGGCGCATCGGGTACGCCTGCGCGCCTGCCAGCGTGATCGAGGTGATGATGAAGATCCACCAGTACACCATGCTTTGTGCCCCGATCACGGCGCAGCTTGGCGCAATCGAGGCGCTGCGCCATGGGGATGCCGATGCCCAGGCGATGACCGAAGACTACGATAACCGTCGCCGCCTTTTTGTGACTGGTCTGAACGAGGTCGGGCTGGACTGCCCGCTGCCCGGGGGGGCTTTTTACGCCTACCCTTCGATCAAGCCCACAGGGCTGTCCGCGGAGGCGTTCGCGGAGCGTCTGCTCAAAGAAGAACGGGTGCTTGTGGTGCCGGGCGATGTCTTCGGTCCCAGTGGCGCGGGACATATCCGATGCTGTTACGCCACCGCGACCAATAAATTAACCGAAGCACTGCAGCGTTTGGAACAGTTCTTGCAGAGACTATAGAGACCACAACGAACGCGTTGTGTTTTGTTTTCATTTGAGCGAGGCAACCAGCTATTGTTGCCTCGCTTTCTCTTTTCTAAACCTCTCTGCTGAAAACCTGGTATTTTTGCCAACTGTGAATTTTCCCGCAGCTTGCCAGAATTAACAATGAAGCAGGGAGATAAGCCTCCTCGCTATCACACAACCTCCGAGCGAATTGCGCGCTACTTTTTCAGGCGTTTCTCCCTGGTGTCCATCGTTGTCGCACCGACGGCCTCCACTCTGACGCGCCGCGCAAATGGCTCGGAACCACCGAGAAAAAAATGAAATTTCTGAATGTTGATTTGGTTGCGACTTTTGCCAGATTTACGATGGTTCCCGTACGAACGAACCGTGCGCCCCTCTCCCATTTGATTGCTGCCGCTGCGATGCTTTCCGCGGCAGCAGGGCTTGCCGGATGCGGGGGCGGCGGCGGGGGCAACCCCGCCGGAGGGGGAACAAAAGATACTCCCGGCGGCACCCCCCCTGTGGTTTCCGGCTCGCTGTTCGTGCCCAACTATCGCTCCGAACTGATCGCCGCTCGCCAGTGGGACAAGGCGGTCATTACCGTGGGCTTCGTTCCCCCCACCGCCGATTCTCGCGGCGCTGTCCGCAACGTTGCCCCGCTGGTTCAGGAGGCAATCAGCCTTTGGAACAGCAAAATCGGCCAGAACATAACCTACCAACTGGTTTCGGGCGCGGACGCCGATGTGGTGATCCGGTGGGTGCCCGCCGGAGAGCTTCCCGCCGAGGCGATTGGCCGCACCCTGGTAACCTTCCGAAACGATGACCAGGTTCTGATTGGTGCGGACGTCCGGATCGAGCAGTCGCTCTCGGACAGCTTCCAGGTGCAGGTGCTTGCCCACGAACTGGGGCACGCTCTCGGAATCGAGGGGCATAGTGCGGTCACCGCGGACTTGATGTCTTCCCGCGCTCATCTTCCCACCGTGGTCACCAGCCGCGATCAGAACACGGTCCTTCTGGCCTACAGCGCGGCAGCACCCGTCCCGGGACGGGCTGTCCATGGTCTGGATCGCGCCTCCACCTCCACCGCCACCAGTTCGGTCCTACAT
>JACMJB010000204.1 GCA_014380815.1 Armatimonadota bacterium | reverse complement strand
CAGCGCCTCCTGGTAATGGTGAGGCGGAACGAACGAGGGTGAGAGTCCCGTGTGTGTGTACAACCCCGTACTTCTCCTTTTTGCCCGCAGTTCCGCGGGGTCAGAACATCGACCATCCTGCCCACGCACTGCTGCTGCCAGGAAGCAGGGTGCGTGATGCTTCTATGAACCTCTTCTAACTTTTAGCTAGACATGTGAGTCCGGTGAACGGTTACGGGTTTGGGTCCCGAACCTGCCGTAAAAGACGAATCTTTTGTGGTTTGGCTCACCTGAACCCTGTTTGTCAAGCCAATCCTGTCAGCAGATTCTTTGCTTCGTGGCAGCCGCTGCCGATAACAGTGGAAGCCGCCTCAGGGATGATCAAGGCCTGGGGGCGGCTTTTCGTCGTCTGCAGTGCTCCCGCAAGGGTGCTAAGAAAGCGCGACCTCCGTGCCGGAGGCAGCGCTGCGGTACAGGCCATCCAGGATGCGGGCGACGGGCAGCGACTCTTCCGGCGGGACCGGGGAGGGTCTTCCCTCCACAATCGCTTCCGCGAACGCGATGCACTCCTGGGCGTGCGCTTCGGCATTGCTCGGCGCAAGCTGAAGCTGCGTGTTCAAAAACTGCATGGTAGGGTTGCTGCTGGCAAGCAGCTCATTCTTCGGCCACTGCGCACCGCCCTCCGTCCCGTAAAGCCACATCTGCATATCCTCCGAGCCGCCCCCGGGAACGTTGTGGTGCAGCATCCAGGAAACCTCCAGGATCAGTGTGGCGCCGTTGTCGAAGCGCACAAACGCAGCGGCGAACTCTTCCACATCCAGATCCGTGGGAATGGGCACCCGGCCCCACTGGCTGAAGGACCCCGCCTGGTGGATCAGCTTGTCCTGCGTCACCCCCGTGACCGATACCGGTTTGGGATGCCCCATCATCCAAAGGGTCAGGTCCAGGATATGGACCCCGATATCAATGCACGGACCGCCGCCGGAGTTCTTCTTGTAGATGAATCCGGGGCGCGTCGGCACGGCGGCGCGGCGCAGCATCCACGAGCGCGCGTGGTAGATGTCGCCGAGCGTGCCGCGGTCCAGCTCCGCTTTGAGCGCCTGGGCGGAGTTGCCGAAACGAAAATGCTGCGCGGTCATCAGCAGTTTGCCGCTCTGATCCCGAGCCGCAATCATTTCCAGGACCTCGGCGGGCGTGGGAGCCAGCGGCTTCTCACATAAAACGTGCTTTCCCGCTTTGAGCGCGGCGATCGCATAGGGTGCATGGAACGCGTTCGGGGTGCAGATATCCACCACATCGATCTCCGGATTCGCGATCATCTCCCGCGCATCTTCGTATCGGAGCGCGATATCGTGCTGGTCGGAGACCCGGTGCAGCACCTCGGGCAGAATATCGCAAAAGGCGATGATCTCCGCGTGTGGGCTCTTCTGCCAGCCGGGGATGTGCGTTCCCGCGATTCCCCCGATGCCGATAACGCCGACGTTCAGTTTTTTCACCATCTTTGAAGGTTTCCTCTTCTTGTAGCCTTGTTCGAAGAGTGTTCGTCGTTACGACACAGCCCTCCTTCCCGGCCCGCCCGGGGGTATAATGCCCCGTGGTTCAGGAACCGATCTTCATGCACTTATCTTTGCCGCCCCGATTTTACCGCTATAGTTGCTTCCTCTCTTCCCAGCGGTTTCCCTTGCTGGCGATGATCGGGGTGGCGGCGCCGCTCCTGCTGGGGGTAGGGTGTCAGAGGAATTCGTCCGCGCAAAGCGCCGCGCAATCGCTGACATCTCCCGCCCCCGCCGCTCCCACCACCGCCGCTCCCACCACCGCCGCTTCCGGCTTCGATGCGGATCGGACCTTCGCCGATCTGAAGAAGCAGGTGGCTTTCGGGCCGCGCGTCCCGCTGACTAAAGGGCACACCGCCTGCCGCGACTGGATCCTGGGCGAGCTTCGAAAGTCGGCGGGCGAGACGGCGAAGCGGCAGGATTTCACCGTAGGCCTTGGAGGGGGAAGGCGGCTGCCGATGAGCAATCTGGTCGCGCAGTTTAACCCTGGTGCAAAGAAACAGGTGCTGCTTTGCGCCCACTGGGATACCCGGCCCACCGCCGATATGGAGATTGACGCCGACAAGAAAAAGCGCCCCATTCCCGGCGCGAACGATGGAGCCTCCGGGGTCGCTGTGCTGCTGGAGATGGCACGGCAGTTTGCCGCCAAACCACCGCCGGTCGGGGTGCAGATCGTGCTGTTCGATGGCGAGGACTACGGGCCGGGCGAGGACCGCATGTATCTGGGCGCGAAGCACTACGCCAAGCGCCGCGCGCTTCCCAAACCCGACTACGCGATCCTTCTGGACATGATCGGCGACAAAGACCTGGGTATCTGGCGCGAGCAGAACAGCGAGGCCAATGCCGCCGACATCAACGATAAAATCTGGAACGCTGCCGCCGCGCTGGGAGTGACGGCCTTTCAGCCCGGTGTCAAGTTCACGATCAGTGATGACCACCTGCCGCTTCAGGCGGCAGGCTGGAAGGCCATTGACCTGATTGACTTCGATTACGGCCCCTGGCATACCCTGGATGACACCCCCGCCCAGTGCTCCCCTGCCTCGCTGAAGGCGGTCGGCGATGTTCTGGCGAAAGTTGTTTACGACGAGAAGTGACCGAAACGCCGAAACGGCGGTGCCGCAGATAACCGTCCGGCGCGGGTGCCGCTTTCACCAGTGACGGCCCCCTAACAGGGACGCCGGCTCGACCCACCCCTGATCGCCTGATCCCCCGGTCCGACACGCGCATCGCTCGCCCCGAGGCGACCCAAAGTGGCTTCGGAATCCTGTCCGCAGAGATGGGTTTAGGGGAAAACCAGCACAATTACGGAACAGAAAGACCTCCTTCAGCCGTTCAAAGTCGCCGGAAACCCGCCGATAACTAACTGACTGCTCGCTTTCATTCGAGCTGAAGGAGAATTTCGGAAATGGCTTCTTCCCCTGCGGACACCGCTCGCGGCGATTCCACCACGGCGGACAAAAACATCGTTTACAGCCGGGAACTGGGGAAGATCCATGTGATGCCGGGTCCACGAGAGCGGCTTCAGCGGCAGATCGCCGGGGGGATCGCCGCCCTGATCGCGGTCGCCGGGGTCTACAAGGCCACCCAGGTAAACCGGGATCTGGAGTTCCTGGGCGCGGTGCAGGCAGGAAACGCCGCCCTTGTTCAGCGCTATCTCGAGGAGGGGGAGAACCCGTCCGTGCAGGGCTTCGATGGAAAATCCGCGCTCGATCTCGCCGCCGCGAAGGGCAGCGGTGCGGTCACGCGGCTGCTGCTGAAATGCGGCGCGGAAGTCCCCTTCAGCGCGCTGAATGAGGCGGCAATCCGGGGCCGCGCTCCGATTCTCGGCCTGCTGCTGGAGGGGCGACGCCTGAACACGGCGGAGGCCGGGCCGCTTCTGTGCTCGGCAGCCCAGAGCGGCGACATTCCAAGTGTGAAGCTGCTGCTGAAACGCGGCGCGCCCCCGGATGCCCGCAGCCCCCGTGACGATGACATGACCCCTCTAATGTACGCGGCGCGTAGCGGCAAGCCAGGTGTCGTATACACGCTGCTGGAGCAGGGTGCGGACCGGAAGGCGCGGACCGCCAAGGGGGTCACGGTGCTGATGCTCGCCGCCACCTGGAACGCTCCGGTCACCTGTCAGTTCTTGATCAAAAACGGCGCGGAGGTGAATGCGGGCGACAACGAGGGCAACACCGCTCTGATGCTCGCGGCGAGCGCCTGCAACCTTCCTACTGCGAGTCTGCTGCTTGGCTGCGGCGCACGGGTCAACGCCAAAAACAAGGCCGGGAAAACCGCTCTCGGCTGGGCGGTCGAAGGCGGCGACGCACGCATCGTCAATCTGCTTCGCCGGAAGGGTGCTCGCGCCTGATCGGGACCGTTCAGGGCGCGGCGGGGACTGGTGGCGGGGTGGTGAGAAACCGGCGAAGGCCGGGCAGATCATCCGTATTGATCAGATCCACCCCCAGATCGCGCATCGTCCGCCAGACCACGGGCGTATCGGGAATCGCCCAGAAGCGTACCCGGTACCCTTTCTGGTGCGCCCTGCGAATGATCTCCTGGACCTTTCGCAGGTCCGCATCGGGAAGCGGAACGCCCGGCGCTCCCCACCAAGAGGAAAGAGCCTCCCAGCTTTCGCTGACCAGCGGCATCACGGACGGGGAAGCTCCCCCGTCCAGATCGCCGGGGCGTCCATCATAGGCGGACAGCCGCTTCTTCTCGGCGGCAAAGCTTGCAAGCGGTGGACGGCCCCCGGAAAGCACGGCAGTCACGGCGCCGGGGCGGGTCGTATCAGGGCCGAACTCGGTCAGAATGTCCCGGTACTGATCCAGAACTGTCCGCAGAACCGGGTAGGTCGCCGCCGCGTCTGTTTTTATGTCTATCAGCAGCAGGATCGAGACCGGGCTGTTGGGATAGATACGCCCGTTGTTCTTCTTCGCGTGCTGACGCAACGGCTCCAGATACAGCGCCTGCAGAGTCCGCTCCGGGCGAACTCGGTTTCGCTCATGGGCGACCAGCAGTTTGCCCTCCACGAGGAAGACATCCGCCTCGACGCTGCAGAAGCCGTTGTCGAGAGCATCCAGCAAGGGCCGGGCGTGCTCGTAGTCGTTGTGCGCGTGGGCACTGGTCAGCGGTGTCACGGGTACGGGCATGAGCACCTGGGCGGCAAGCCCGATCTGCGGCCCGCCCAGGAGCAGCAGGCAGGCCAGGAAGCGGTTCAACCAAGCCGAACGTTTCACGATCCGATTCTCCTTTCCCGGATCGCGTCGTAGAAAGCGGCGCGGTCCATTCCCTCCGGCAGGCCGGAAACCTGACCATCCCCGATCTCCACGATGAGCCATTCGCCGTCTGCATCCTGCTGCGCCACATCCATAGTGAAGAAGCGGCTTCGTACCTGCCGGGCCACACCGGCGAAACGCAGCGATGGGGGCGGCAGGATGCTGCCTGATCCCGCCGCCGCGTCGTAT
>JACMJB010000203.1 GCA_014380815.1 Armatimonadota bacterium | reverse complement strand
CCCCGCTCGCCGGGATCGCCCCGGCGACACGGCGGCTGGCTGCGCCGCCGCCGCGGCCCACGACCGTTGGGATCTTCGCCGCGGACTGGGACTCCGAGGCGACCAACGCACTCCTTTCTCAGTTCGCCGCCGCCTGCCGGAAAAACGATCTGCAGGCAAATCTCCACTGGCTGCATCAGAACGAGGCCGTGGAAACGATCCTCGCCCAGTGTCATGAGCGCCCGGAAGAGGCCGCTTTCGTCCTCAACCTTGGCAGCGAGATCAACGGGCGTCTGTATCAGAGACTCAGCGAGCGCGGGTATCGGACCGTTTCCACCGATCTGATGCCCGAAGGGTACGGCGGCGATGTCGTTGCCACCGATTCCCGCGCCGCCGTCCGCCTCGGACTGGATCATCTGTTTTCGCTGGGACATCAGCGGATTGTGTTGCTGGTCAATGAGCCGATCCGCGACAAAAGCGTGGTGGATAAGATTGACGAGTTCCTGCTGCGGATGTCGGAGCAGGGGCTTTCTCTGGTGGGCCGCATTGTGATCTGCGGGACGCAATCCTGGCAGAACAGCTATGATTCCGCCTACCACCACATGGTCGAGGTCTGGGACTCGTGGTCGGGCCAGAGGCCGACCGCCATCTTCACCGTCTCCGATCCGGGGGCCTGGGCGGTGCTGAGATGGTTCCGCGAGCGCGGCGTCGAGGTGCCCGGCGAGGTGTCGGTGATGGGTTTCGAAGATGCTGCCTCCTCCGCCCATGTGGTGCCGTCCCTGACCACCCTCGCTCACCCATCGGGGGAGGCCGTCGCGCGCTGCTTGGAAGTGCTGACCGCGCCCATCCCCGCCCCGCACCGGACTCAATTAATCCCGCCACGGCTGATCGTTCGCGACAGCACGGGGGCTGCCGAGGAGTGACCGCCCAACCGTAATTCCCCTGAATCAACATCAACGCCGTGACCCTCTTCAAAGGAGAAAAGAGATGACTGTCCCTTCGACCCGCCGCGCGCCGCGCGGCTTTACCCTGATCGAACTGCTTGTCGTGATCGCGATTATTGCCATACTCGCCGCGATTTTGTTTCCGGTCTTTGCCCAGGCTCGGGAGAAGGCCCGGCAGTCCGCCTGCCTGTCCAACATGAAGCAAATGGGTCTCGCCTTTCTGCAGTACGAACAGGACAACGACGAAAGCTTTCCCGCTGGGACACGGACTACGCGCGACCGGGGGTGGGCGTTCGCCATCTATCCCTATGTGAACAACCGGGGCGTCTACACCTGCCCTAACGACACCTTCGAGGCGGTCAGTCCGTCAACCACCTGCTCGTACTTCACGAATATCTACCTCACCGGTTTTAACAGCACCGCGACCCCCGGGCCGCCTATGACCTCAAGCCAACTGACATCCCCGTCCATGACGGTCGAGATCGGCGAGATGACAAACTCGGGGATGCAAATAACGACGGCGGATTTGTCCGGCATGGGCGATGGCTTCACAGCAAACGCCGGGATCATGGCGACCGGATATTTAGGAGGGCCGGAGTTCGTCACCCTTGAGAAGACCACCCCCAACTCCTACAAGACCGGCCGTCACTCCGAAGGGGCCAACTGGGTCGCGTTTGACGGCCATGCCAAATGGCTCAAGGGGTCGCAGGTGAGTCCGGGAAGACCCGGCGGGCTTTCGGTGACCAACGGCTGCAATATCACGTCGAACACGCCGGAAAACACCGCCTGCCGAAATGCGGCGGGTACCAACAGCATGACAGACAGAACCAGAGTGGCCAAATTTGCTTTCACGTTCAACATCCTCTAAACGCGGGGAAAGCGGAAGCGGCCCCGTGCTGCTCGCCGCCTGCGCCGGGCTTCTGGTCTTAGCGCTCTCGGCGTCCGCCGTCCCCCCGGAACCGCCGAAGGTCGTGAACGTCAAAGACTTCGGCGCGAAGGGTGACGGTGTCACCGACGATACCCCGGCGATCAATGCCGCTATCGAGGCCGCGCAGAGGAGGGGGCCGGGGGCGGTCGTCCTGTTGCCCTCGGGCCGCTATCGGACGGCGGTGGGGAGCGTGAAAAGCGTCGTCGTTCATAACGCCGACCACCTGACCATTCAGGGGGCGGCAGGAACGGTGATCGTGTCCGCCGACCTGGACAAGTCCGTGTTCGACCTCAGCGACAGCCGGTTCGACCTGGACGCGGATCGTGGAGCAGCCGAACAAACGGACGCTGGTGGTGCAGTCCCGGGACGACGACTACCGCATCGGAGACCACATCGAGATCTGGGACTGGCAGCGCAAGAAACGGCGGTCTGCGGCGGTCCTCATCGCCGCGAATCGCCCTCGGACAAATCCTACACTCTGACGCTGGACCGGGAGGTCGTCACGGAGCGTGTCGGAGCCGGGACCGGCCCCGCGTTCGGCATGGCGGCGATGACGGACGGCCTGGACCGGATCATCAACGTGGACACGGTCGGGCAGGAGACACTGATCCGAAACAGCAAGTTTCAAGTGTTTCGGGCCAAATGCCTCAACCTGAAGGCCGCGAACTGCACGATCGAGAGTTGCACTTTCCGCAGCAGCTTCCAGCCCGCGATCTCTGCCGCCTCCGAATGGTTCTTCGAGGAGGGACCGCCGATCCGGAACCTGACGGTGCGCGGCTGCACGTTTTATGACTGCAATCACCCGAATATTGACATCGGGGCGGCCTCCCACACGGGCGTACCGGGAGCCGCTCCCGACCCGAATGAGACGCCGGAAAACGCGCCGCGGGATAGCACCAACCTCCGGATCGAAGGGAACACCTTCGTTGGCTATGGCACCATCCCGAGCGTCTTTGCCTGGGCGTGGCCTCTCGGCCCGGCGATCCATGTGACCCACGCAGCGCGCGTGGTCGTCCGCAACAATCGTTTCGGGCCACTCGCCGCCACCGCTCCGAAGGGAACGAAGAAGATCTTGATCGAGCAGAGCGAGGATGTATCGGTGGGCGAAAACCAGGACGTCTCTCGCTGAAGCGGCAGCGACGCTAGACAGGGCGACTCGGGGACAGTATCCACCCGAATGCCATCGGCAACCTCAAAGCGGCATGGCATCTGGCGGGTGCACTACCGCTACGGACAGGATAAATCGCTTACGTATCAGGAGTGTGAGTATGGGAACAGAAGTAATCGTCAACGGGGAGTCCGCACCAGCGCCTGCGGAGCCGGATAGATTCGCCTGGTTTGACGCGGCTCGGTTCGGGCTGTTTATCCACTGGGGTCTGTATGCCATTCCCGCGGGTGAGTGGAAAGGGCGAACAGATCACGGCGAGTGGTTCATGCTTGAAGCGAAAATGTCGGTGGCGGAATATGCCCTCTTCGCCGATCAGTTCAACCCGGTTCGCTTTGACGCGGAGGAGTGGGTGCGCGTCGCAAAGGACGCCGGTATGCGGTACATGGTGGTGACCGCGAAGCATCACGATGGGTTCGCCTTGTGGGACAGCGCAGAAAACCCGTTCAATATTGTCCGAGCCACACCGTTCAAGCGCGACGTGTTCAAGGAACTGTCCGATGCCTGCCGCGAAGCCGGACTCAAGTTCTGCGTCTACTACTCTGACACGGACTGGCGCGACCCGAACTTCCCCGCGGAGTACAACCCCAGCCATTTTCACGGTAACCCATCACCGACGCCGGATATGGACGCCTACCTCGCGAGTGTCAAGGCACAGCTACGCGAACTGCTGACCAATTACGGAGAGATCGGAATCGTCTGGTTCGACTACGGGGCGGGCTTCGTGGGCTACGATCTGGGGACCGCGATGAAGGGGCAGGAAATCGTTGACCTGATTCACAGCCTGCAGCCGAATTGCCTGGTCAACAATCGTGTCGGGGTTCCCGGGGATTACGGCACTCCCGAACAGGAGATCCCCACCGATGCTCCGCGCACCCCGTGGGAGACCTGCATGACGATGAGTCGGCACTGGTGCCATACCACGCACGATCCCGCCTGGAAGTCGGCGGAAAGCCTCATTCGTAATCTGATCGAGATCGCGAGCAAGGGCGGCAACTATCTGCTCAATAACGGTCCCAGGGCGGACGGGGCTTTTCCCCCGGAAAGCCTCGAGCGGCTGGCGGCGATAGCCGATTGGATGCGCATTAACAGCGAAGCGATCCACGGCACCGGGCCTACCGCCTTCGGGGCGGAAATGGGCGAGTACAGCCCGACCGAAAAAGACGCGAACGGCAAACCCGTTTTCGTGGCCCGCCGGGAATGGCGCTGCACCACGAAGCCCGGCAGGCTCTACCTTCACCTGCTGGAGTGGCCGCAGAGCGAGTTTGTTTTGAGCGATGTGAAGGGCACGGTGACCCGTGGCTACCTTTTGGCTGATCCAGAACGCAGTTCGCTGCCGCTGATGCAGAACGGTGGCACCGTTACCGTGCGCCTTCCCGCGCTGGCACCGAGTCCCATCGCCTCCGTGCTGTGTCTGGAGACAAAGCCGCTGTGATGGGGCACTCGCAGCCGCGACATCACCCCTTTTTGCCGACAAGACCTTTCTGAGGAATAACCCAATGAGACTCTTCATAGGAAGACCTATGAGCGCTTTTTCCCGTTTTTTGGCCCCTTCCGCGATTCTGATGCTCGGCGCGACCGTGGCACACGCGGAGGTGCATCCGTCTGCCCTGTTCAGCGATAACGTTGTCTTGCAGCGCGGCGCGAAGATCCCCGTTTTTGGCACCGCCGACTCGTCCGAGAAAGTGACCGTGACCCTCGCGGGAAAGTCGGTGTCAGCCGTTGCGGATGCGGCGGGTAGGTGGCGGGTGGATCTGCCGCCGCTCCCCGCGGGCGGTCCCTACACGCTCGAGATCACGGGGAAGAATGTCGTGACGGCAAAAGAGGTCCTGATCGGCGATGTCTGGATCTGTTCGGGGCAGTCGAATATGCAGTACGCCATGTCCTGGAACAAGGATTACGACGCGGCAAATATCGCCGCGTCGGAAGACCCGCAGCTTCGATGTTTCACGGTCGCCAACAAGACCTCGCCACAGCCGCTGACCGAATTGCTGCCCGCCAACAAGACGCAGCAGATCTGGCAGACGGCTTCTCCGCAGACGCTGCCAGGCTTTACTGCGGTTGGTTACTACTTTGCCCGTGAACTGCGCAAGAAGCTCGGCGTCCCCATCGGGATCATCCACACCGCATGGGGCGGGACGATTGGCGAGGCGTGGGTCAGCCGAGAGGGGTTGAGCGTGGACCCGGAGATCAAGACCGTCGCCGACACACAGATCCGCGCCTGGGAAGCGTATCCGGGCGACAGGGCAAAGTTTCCGCCCCGGATCACGGCGTGGGCGGAAAAGTACGGCGCGACGGATACCGGCGACAGGGGCGAAGCGCTGGGCTGGGCAAAACCCGAGTTCGACGACTCCGGCTGGAAGACCACAGCGGTTCCCGTCAATTTTTCGCGGCTCGGCATGAAATCCGGCGGCAGTGTCTGGTTCCGCAAGACGCTGGATTTCCCCGCCGAAGCGGCGGGAAGAGCGTTTGTCTGGAACCTGAACTGGTCCTCCGATGATCAGACCGCCTACCTGAACGGCGTCAAACTCAGCACGCCTAAAGAGTACCCGCAGGAAAAGTTTTTCACCGGACCGCGTTCCTTTATGGTGCCGGCTGGCCTGGTGCGCGCGGGGAAGAACACGCTCGTCCTGCGCGTTTTCTCGCACACCGTCGGCGGTTCCGTCGCGCCGACTACCGCGAAGATGAACCTGCCAACAACGACTTTCGGTACCGATGCTGACCAGTGGCATTATCAGGTGGAACGTGAGAACGTGCCGCTCAGCGGTGAGGCGCTAAACAGCATGCCGAAGATGGCAAACATCCAGCCACAGAACACGGCGACCTACATTCACAACGCCCAGATCGCGCCGCTGATGCCATTCGCTATTCGCGGGGCGATCTGGTACCAGGGAGAGAGCAATTCGCAGCGCGCGCTGCAGTATCGCAAGATCCTTCCGGCGCTGATCGCCGACTGGCGCAGCAAATGGGGCGTGGGTGACTTTCCGTTCTACATCGTGCAGCTAGCCAACTACGGACGGATCGCATCGCAGCCGGGGCGCAGTGGCTGGGCAGAACTGCGCGAAGCACAACTCCTGACCGCCAAGAAAGTGCCGAACACGGGTCTCGCGGTCACAATAGACATCGGCGAGGGCGACAATATCCACCCGAGAAACAAGCAGGATGTCGGGAAACGGCTGGCACTGGCAGCACTGGCAAAAACCTACGGCAAAAAGATCCCGTATTCCGGCCCCGTCTACAAATCCATGACAGTCACCGGCGGCAAAGCCAGCCTGACGTTTGATCACCTCGGCGGCGGTCTGGTCGCTCGGGGCGGCGCACTCAAGCAGTTCGCCATCGCCGGCGCCGACAACCAGTTCGTCTGGGCGGATGCTCGGATCAGCGGGGATACGGTAACGGTCTCCAGCCCGCAGGTACCGAATCCGGTCTCGGTCCGATATGCGTGGGCGGACAATCCCGAAGGCGCGAACCTTTACAACGCGGCGGGCCTGCCAGCGACCCCTTTCCGCACGAACGGGAGCGATGAGGTCGTGGCGCCGGTGCCGACCGCTTCCCTTTCAGAACTGCCTAAAAGCGGCATCCTCCGCAACGGCAGCTTTACCACGCCGCCGGTTCCCGCCGACAAGACCTATCTTGCCGCAAAGGCTGATGGGTGGACTTACGAGGTGAGAGGCGGGGGGCCAGCTATCGGTGTCGAGACCTGGAAGGCGAATCGCCCGCCGTATCTGTTCTGGAACGGCCCGGACGGCACGATCTCGCAGACGGCGGATGTGAAAACGGCCCCGGTCGCCCGCATCGGTGACGTTTACACGCTGTCGTATTTCTACGGTGGGCAGGGCAAGGGCACGTACACGCTGGTGGCATCCGTTCTGGTGGACGGTCGGGTGGTCGCGACCGACATCAAAGAGGTAGACGTTACCAAACCGGGCATTGACCGCACCGCAAACCTGACCTACACGACCCGGTCGGGCGATCTCGGTAAAAGTGTCGGCGTCTCCTTTTCGATGACCAAAAAAGGGGACGTGAATATCCAGAGCGCCCTCAAGGGTGTCTCACTCACCGTCGCCCCCTCCAGCACGGCGAAGGCGGCAGGAAAGTAAGGTGATGATGCCATTTTTACGAATCGGCGGACTGCTTATCGCCGCCGCGGTGGCGCTTCTCGCGCTTACGGTCCTCCCGATTCTTCCAGCGTCCGCCGTGCCGCCGACCGCCGGTAAGAACGCGGTCGGGGATACGTCGCGCCCGGCGGAACTGTTCGGGGAAGTTATCGCTGCCTACAAAAGCAACGCTTCGCGTGCCGGTGTTCCCAATGTCGTGCGCGTTCGACCCGGCAAATACCTTATTCCGGCGAAAGCGGGGGACGGAACCAGTGCGACCTGGTCTTTTACAGGGGAAAACGCCCTGCGCGACTGCACGATTGATCTGACGGGGGTCACGCTTCTTTTTCAGGGTTTTGGCGGCGTCAACCTGGATTTCATGGACTGCACGAACGCCGTGTTCCGAGGTGCGACGGTCTACAAGCCGGTGCCGAGTTTCACGCAGGGCACAGTAGTGGCTAAGGGGGCCGTGGATGCGGGTCATTGGTATGAAGACATCCAGATTGACGCGGGCTATCTGTCCGATCCCGCCCGCCTAAATCCAAAGCCCACGCGGCACTTGTTTGATCCCAAGGTGACCGACAAGAACGGACGGCCTTTGTGGAAGGCCGGACAGGGCGGCTATAACCATCCGGAAAAACTTCTCCCCGCGGAGACGCCGGGCAGATTCCGCCTGGTCTATGCCGCCAGGATCGAATCCTCGGATTCTTCGGTGGGCGACCGCGCGGTTCTGCGCGGGCTGGGCGGCTTCAGTTTCACCGTTAAGAACTGCACCAATGTCACGTTTGCCGACCTGACTCTGGGCAATAATGGGCTGTATGGCATTGTTGAGTTCGGGGGCAAGGCGACCAGGTATATAGGGGTCAAAATCACCTATGGTCCCCCGCCGCCCGGCGCGACGACGCTGCCGATCGTGTCGAGTACCGCTGACGGCCTGCACTGTCTCTACGGCAACCCCGGCCCCCGTATCGAAAACTGCGTGATCGAAGGGACCCCCGACGACTGCATCGCGATCCACGGGGCCTACGGCACGATTGACCGGGTACTATCGGATGGCGGGATCGCGCTGAATCGCAAAAACTTCCGGGGGACCCAAAACTTCGCGGCGGGCGACGATATACGGATCCAGGGGGATAAAGAGGGCTTCTACGCGGACGCGCGCGTTACGAATGTCAAGGATGTCGGCGACGAGTGGCACTATACGCTCGACAGAGCCTTGAGCCTGAAGCCGGGCTTCTTTGTTGCCAACCCGAAACGCTGCGGATACGGCTACCAGATCATCGGCAACATCATTCGGCGCAATCGCGCCCGTGGAATGCTGCTCAAGGCCGATAACGGTCTGGTCGAGCACAACCTTGTTGAAGACAGCACCATCGCCGGTATCGTGGTGTCGCCGGAATCCGGCAGCACCGAGGCGGGCTACTCACATAATGTGACGATTCGCGGCAACCTCATCCGGCATACGGGATATGCCGAGAACGGGCCATGGAGTCCGCAGGCAGGCGGCATCTCGATACTGGGTAACGGGAGTATCGGGAATCAGAACATCACGATCGAGAACAACACCTTTGACCGGGTCATGGGCGCGAACCTTATCGTACGCGATACGGACGGGATTGTCGTGCGCAAGAACCGTTTCATCAACACGCACACCGTGGAGGTTCAGAACGGCATGCGCTTCGGCGGCGACCCGACCGCGACGATCACTCTCCAAAACAGCCGCAACGCGACTCTGACCGGCAACACGGCGGATGGGCTTGGCTCCTTTGGCAAATCGCTCCTCATGGTAGAGGAGAAAACGGTCCAGTCGGTCAAAGGGCTAAAAGACGGCATCGTGGTGAACGCCGCCGCGGGGACGCCCCGCCGCACGACGCGTAAAACGGAAGGGCCGCCAGTGGGGACCACGGAGACCGCAGAGACCGCTTCCGAGATTGTGTCCCCTACCGAAGACGGCTCCTTGTCGCTTGGCATGCCCACGCCGGTCTCTCTCGCCGGACCGGATACGCGGCTTGTTTGGAGAGCGAAGGTGGCGGCGGGGGTCTACAACGTGCTGGTGCGCTACGACGCCCCGGATGCCGACCCACCGATGCTCCTGCTGCGAATCAGCGACGGTCGGGAGCTGCGCGACACGCCGGTGAAGACTACGGGAGGCCAGGCGGCGGTGCCGGAATCGCTCGGCCCGCTGTCGTTCGCGAAGGCCGCGACCATCACTCTGGAGCTGAGCCGCAGCGCCGCCACGGGAACCGGAGCGAGCGGGGGCGCCATCACGGTTTCGGAGATGGTTCTCCAGCCCATTGGCGGCCCATCCGCGTCGTCGGCTCAGGGCGCACCGACCGGGCCGTATCTGCAGAAGACCGCATCACGCACCAACCGAAAAGACCGGGCGGAACTGGTGTGCGTGCCCGGTGGGGAGTTTATCATGGGTGGCCTCAGCGGGAAATCCGACGCCCACAAGGTCACTCTCCCCACCTTCTGGATGTACCGGTTTCCGGTAACCGTGCGCCAGTTTCGGACGTTCTGCCTGGAGACCAAACGGCCTTTTCCCGCGCCGCCGCGCTGGGGCTGGATAGAGGATCACCCGATCGTGAACGTCTCCTGGTTCGATGCGCTGGCCTACGCCGACTGGGCCGGGGTGCGCCTGCCGACCGAAGCGGAGTGGGAAAAAGCGGCACGCGGCGTGGATGGGCGCGTTCTTCCCTGGGGGAATGATTTCGACACCTCGAAGCTGCAGTCACCGCGTGATCGGCACGGCTTTCGGGGGACCACGCCGGTCGGATACTTTCCCGGTAATGTCTCGCCCTACGGCTGCCGGGACATGGCGGGTAATATCTGGCAGTGGTGTTCGACGCGGATCGGGCCGTATCCCTACCACGCGGACGATGGGCGCGAAGACATCGCCTCCACCGTGGCGGGGGAACGGCGCACGTACCGGGGCGGCGGCTGGGTCATGAACTCCTGGCGCACCGACTGGACGATCCTGCACCGGGGCAATTTCTTCCCCAAATACCCCGATGCCCAGGGGAGCCTGGTGGCGGTCACGCGGGACCACATCGGCTTTCGGTGTGCCGCGTCCTCGCCTCCGTCGGAATAACGCCTGTTTCAGAAACCTCGGAAACTCACAACATGATGCGAACAAAAACGATCCTGGATTACGGCGCGCGCGCCGACGACGACACCAACGATACGACCCCTGCCGTGCGCACCGCCCTGGCGGAACTCCAGGGCACCACGGGAGGCCGGATCCTCTTTCCGAAAGGCCGTTACCATTTCTGGCCGGAGCGGGCCACCGAGCGGTACCTCTTCATTTCCAACAACGATGAGAGCCTGAAGCGGATCGCGTTCCCCCTCTTCGGTCTTCATAACATCGAGGTGGACGGGGGCGGCTCCGAGTTCGTTTTTCACGGGAGCATCATCCCGTTCGCGGTGTGGGACTCCCACGAGGTCCGCCTCCAGAACTTCACAGTGGACTGGGAGCGGACTTTCCATAGCGAGGTGGACGTGGTGGAGGTGCGCGCCGAAGCGGAGGAGAGCCACGCGAGCGTTGACCTGCGAATCCCCGTTGCCTACCCTTATGTCGTGCAGAACGAGCGGCTGCTGTTTCTCGGCGAGGACGGCGAAACGTGCGCACTGCAGAATGCCCTGGAGTTTGACCCGGTGCGCCGCGAGACGGCGTTCCGCGTCCATGACAGCTACAGCCTCAGAAACACGCATCAGGCCCGTGAGCTGGCCCCGAACTTGGTTCGGCTGACCGGACGCTTCGGGACCATCCCGACGCCGGGAAACCTGCTTGCTATCGTGCATACCGGGCGGATCTGCCCGGGAATCGCCATTGGAGACAGCAGCGATATTGAGATCTGCGATGTCACGCTTCACCATGCCGGGGCGATGGGCGTCATCGCGCAGCGGACCCGGAACCTACGCCTGACGCGCGTACAGGTCACGCCCGCCGCGCACAAGGGTCGGTTGATCTCCACGACCGCCGACGCCACCCACTTCGTCAACTGTAGCGGGCAGATCGAGCTGACGGACTGCCTGTTCGAAGGCCAGATGGACGATGCCACCAATGTTCACGGCGTCTATGCGCGCATCTCGCGCGTGGTCGGACGCCAGCAGATCGAGGTGGAATTGGTGCACGGTCAGCAGGTCGGGATTGACATCACACAGCCAGGCGATGCCGTCGAGTTCGTCAATCGGCACGATCTGCTGACCTATCACCAGGCGGATGTCACAAGCGTCGAGCGTCTGAACCGAAAGTACAGCCTCCTTACTTTCTCCGGGAACCTGCCAGACAGTGTTGTTCCCGGCGATGCGGTCGCCAGCACCGGATGGACCGCAGATGTGACTATTCGCGGCTGCACGTCGCGCCGCAATCGGGCGCGTGGGTTCCTGCTTTCCACTCCAGGCCGCGTTTTGATCGAGGATAATTATTTCCACAGTCCGGGCGCGGCGATCCTGATCGCGGGGGACGCCAACTACTGGTTCGAGTCGGGGGCGGTCCGCGACGTGACGATCCGTGGCAATCATTTCGACAACTGCAATTTCGGCGTGTGGGGCCGCGCTACGATTGATGTCCTGCCAGAGATCGAGCGCGATCGTCGCGGGAGCGCGATGTACCATCGCGGAATCACGCTGGATGCTAACACCTTCACTGCGTTCGACATGCGCTTGCTGAAGGCCCACTGCGTGGACGGTCTGACTATCACGAACAATCGCATCCGCGCATCCGACCAGTATCCCAAAGGGGCGGAGGTCCTGGAGCCATTCGAAGCCACCGACTGTCGAAACGTGACGATTGCCGACAACACCATTTCTTCAGAGCCTGCCTTTGTCACGAACACGGAGGTGGTGGCAGCCCGCTGAGGCGGCTCTCCGCTGACGGGCGACGTGCTCAGGCAGCGAGGGCCAGGGAATGAGGGGGGAGCGCCACCTCTCCCTACTGCGAAGGAGTGCAAATGGGAGGCGTTCTGCCGTAGGGTCGCTTCCGGACTTGTGGGAAGCAGCCCTTTGGCCTCCTGCCGTTTCTAGGCATTAACCATGCGTCGTGCTCCCATGCGAATAAACACAGTCACGAGGCCGAGGTCTCATGGCTGTTTTCATAACCACTGGTACTACTTTGTCTGTGTCCGTCAGAGCGCGAAATTCGCGATGCTGAGGTTTGGGCTTCCGTTCCATTTCAGGACGTCCTGGTTGACGATGGGACAGAACTTGGCTCCCACGATGAATCGGTGGGTAGAATAGCCTTTCTTGCCAATCTGTGCTTTGCTTCTCGCGTCGAGCGACCAGGAACGGGAAACGTTTCTGCAGGCAGTTGTCGTTGGTATCGAGAGGCACGAAAAAACGAAGGGGAGATGCGATCTCGTGTTAGATACGCAACTCCCCTTCGTCAAAATAGAACCCACCACGCACTTCAGTGCGGGAGCAGGACTCGAACCTGCGACCTTTGGGTTATGAGCCCAACGAGCTGCCACTGCTCCACTCCGCGCCGCTGTGTTTTCGATTACTTTTGTATTATACGCCATAGTAACCGCAATGTCAAGGGTTTTCACGGCCAATTTGCCACCAATTTTGCGCCAGATTTTGCGCCT
>JACMJB010000202.1 GCA_014380815.1 Armatimonadota bacterium | reverse complement strand
TCACTCTGCCCAAGGCAGATGGTGGTACCTACAGTTTTCCGGTTCGTAGCCGCATCGTTCTCTCGCGTCCGGTGGCAGAGGTCGCGCGGGATCTGGAAGTACAACTCCAGACAATGCCCCAGTTTCCCGGAAGATACCGCTTAGAAGATCGGCTTCAACTCCTGAAGGGACGCGCTCTCCTGGCGGCACGACATTAGTTAACGCAGGACCTGCTTCAGTATTCTGCGGTGCACCCTAAACGCAGTATATTCCGTTTCGCCGAACCTCCCATGACTACTTCTAAACGTTCTCGTAGGGGTTTCCCGCCAGGTCTTTTCCGCGTGCGAGCCAGAACTTATTGTTCTTGTTGCGCTCCGGGTTCAGCTTGCTCGATGTCGGGAAGTAGCGCATGGTGTAGCCCGCGCGTCGTTTGGGCGACGTGTTGACCTGCGCTCCGTGCAGGCTGCACTCGTTCGGTTTGAGCGCGAAGTAAACGGCTCTCGACTCGTCGATTAGCTCGGGCTTGATCTGCGATCCGAATGCCTGTGCGGAGATGCGCCGCCACCCCAAGAACCTTCAGACCGGATTGGAGCGGTTTGTGGAGCTTGCCGGGGTCAGTCGGTCCCATCTGGCACGCGCCCTGAAAGCGGCGACAGGGCAGACACCGACGGCCTTTGTGAACGAGCTTCGCCTGACCCGCGCCGCCCTGCTTCCGACGACTACGGGGCTGACGATTATCGAGATCGCCGCCGACTGCGGCTTCGCGCAATTGTCGCACTTCTACCGGTTATTCCAGCAGCGTTACCGGATCGCGCCGCAGGCGTACAGACGACGGGCGCAGCGCTCCCTCGATCCGTGAGGATTACGGACGGGTTTCGGTCGGCTTGTGGATGCCTATGCCGATAATGTGGTCGCTGGCAAGGGGAACGGCAGGATATCCTCCGCTTCGCGAAGAATTGTTCCGATGTTCTAGAACACTTCCGCGGATAGCGGAGCTTTCGGCGATGCGGAGGAATCAATGTCTCGTTTACCTGGCCTTTTCGCTGCGGCTGTCTTTGGCGCTGCCGCCATCCCGCTCTGCGCCGTTCTCGGTCCCCGTGGGGAAGCCCACGCCCAGAATCAGAATGGGTCGAAGCCCGAACCCGCACCGACCATCATCCTCGCCGCACCCGGCACGACCTATCCGGAACCAGGGCCGCCCGCCGACCCCGACGCCCTGGGTCGGGGTGTTCAGCGCACGATGACGCTGCTCGCCACCAGCAGCCCAAAGCAGCATAACAAAGTGCGTATCCTGTTCTACGGGCAGTCCATCACCGAGCAAGATTGGTCGAAGCAGGTGGCCGAGGACCTGCGCCGCCGCTTTCCCCATGCTGATCTGGAGATCGAGAACCGGGCAATCGGGGGGTTCGCCTCGCAGCTTCTGATCCGGCCCGCGGAACATGACCTGTACCCGTTTTATCCAGACCTGGTGATCTTCCATGTGTATGGCGCGGACAACCCGTACGAGACGATCATCCGAAATATCCGCAGCCGCACCACCTCCGAGGTATTGATCCAAAAAGACCACGCGACGCAGTGGCCCCCCGAGACCGTGGACCGGACCCAGGACCGGGGGAAATGGTGGGACGATTACATGAATCATGTTTTCCTGCCCGCGACCGCAAAAAAATACCGCTGCGGCCTGGATGATGTGCGGACGGGGTGGGTGAGCTATCTGAAGACCAATCGCTACGAACCAAAACAGCTTCTGAAAGACGGCGTCCATCTGAATGACCACGGTAACTTCTTGATGGCGCGTCTGGTCAGCCGGTACCTGGTATACCGCCCCGGTCTGCCTAAAACGGATTGGCAGGAGCTGACACGTGTCACCGATGTCGGCAAAGGAGGCAAAGAAGCGGCATGGAAGGGTAGCCGATTGGAAATGCCGTTTCAGGGAAATCGGGTGGACCTTATCCTGGCAAGTGGAACCGCCGCAAAGAGGGTGCAGGTCCTGATTGATGGCAGAAAACCGGGGGATCTGGAAGGAGCGTACCGGATCACGCGGCCTACGCCGAACCCATGGGCGGGACCATT
>JACMJB010000201.1 GCA_014380815.1 Armatimonadota bacterium | reverse complement strand
GGGTCGCCGGTCGCCATAAGTTCCCGCGGCAAGCTTCAGATCCGCCTGCTGCTTCCAATCCGTAAGCCGCGAGAAGGTCGCCTCCGCCACCGGCTTTTCCGCGTCCGCTACGAGGTCCGGATGGCAGGAGCGGCTGAGCTTCGCGAAGACCGCGCGCAGCATCGTCCGCTGCTCGCTGGCGCTGCCGCAAAGCCTTCCGAAAACGTCCTCGGGACAGACAGCCCCCGCAAACGATTCGTTCAGCCCGATCAGTGTTTCTCGTTCCAAATCCCTCTTGCCCCTTTCTGTTAATGTTATGTAAACACTAAGTATCTTGGTGTCAGTATAACACGATTCATCGGCTTGTCAAGACCCGCCGAAAAAAAGGAAAAAGAATCGGCCCCGGGAAATAGCCTAGGGGAAATTGCCCATGGGAAGATGCAATTGCGTGGGGTCACCCATTATAGATATGGATACACGGCGGCAGAAAGGAAACCAGGGCGAGGCAGCAGCGCAGGCGCTGCTGGAGCGGCAAGGCTATCGGATCGTGGATGTGAACGTACGGTTCGGGTCGCGTCGCGATGGTCTTCCCGGCGAGATTGATATTGTCGCCTGGGACGGGCCGACGCTCTGTTTTGTGGAGGTGAAAGCGCGGCGCGGAAACACGTTCGCGACCCCGTACGAGGCGGTCACGCCCGCCAAGCAGCGGCAGATCGCGCGGCTCGCTCTGGCCTACGCCGCGCATCATGGCCTGCTGGGCGATGCGGCGGAGGTTCCCCTGCGATTCGACATTGTGGCGGTCACGCTGTCACCGGGCAGGGAGGACCCAGGCAACAACGGCGCGTCGAGCGGGGTGGTCTCCCTCGTCCGACGCGCCGAGTTGGTGCGGGGGGCGTTTCTTGCCCCCGACGATTTCGCGGATGGCTTTTAGCGCTTCAACGCTAACCCTGGCGGTTGCCGCCAAGCAGTCCGCCCAGAACGCTGCCGATCAGCCCCCCGGCCCCGTCCTGCCGGGTCTGCTGCGAAGCGCCCAGATTTCCGCCGAGGATCAGCGGCAGAAGCTGCTGCGCAAGGGGAAACCGCTGCGCGACCGCCATCACGATCTCTGGATGCGTTCGTGCCAGGTGCAGGGTCAGTTGAACTAGATCACCGCTTCCCAGTGCGCTGACATTCGCGGTCCCGACGCCCGCTTCCTGCGCTACCTGCTGCGGGTTCAGCCCCATCTGGTTTTGCAGCATCTCCAGCACGCCACCTAGAAGGCCACGCTGCTCGTCCACCTGCTCCGGTGGAGCTTGTTGTACCGCTATCTGCGGGTCCGCGGCCTCCCCACCGCTGCCGCCGTTGGCCCATGGATCAATCACTCCTGGCATACCGGCTCCTCCTCCTTTGGGATTCGTGTTCGAAGTTTCGATACCCCCCGCGCGTTCGAGTCAACCGTTCGACCGTTCAACTGCTACGCTGGTCGGGTACCATAAGGATACCGAGTTTCGCCCATGAACTGCTCCCTTTAGGTCAGACGGGATCGCACCGGGTTAGAAGGCTATTCCTGCTATGGCGGATTATTACGACGACAACGACCTCGCACGGTTTGCGGAGATGGGGCGCGAGCGCCCGGACCTGATGGAGAAGTTCTTCGGTTACTACCTCGCGACCCTGGAAGAGGGTGACCTGACCCGGCGGGAAAAGGCACTGATCGGTCTTGCCGTCGCCCACGCGATCCAGTGCCCCTACTGCATTGATTCGTTCGCGCAGACCTGCCTGGAAACCGGTTCCAACCTCGCCCAGATGACGGAAGCGATCCATGTCGCGAGCAGCGTCCGAGGGGGAGCGACGCTGATCCATGGTCTGCAGGCGCTGCGTGCCGTAGACAAGGTGAGCATGTAGTGACGGCTTTAGCGATGGCTTTGCAGACCCCGCTCCCAATCTTCGATGAAAAACTAAATCAATCCGGGCTGTCCCCGCTTCGGGCGATGGCGGTCACAACCCTCCAGGTGAACGTCGGAAAGCGGTGTAATCAGGCCTGCAAGCACTGCCATGTGGATGCTGGCCCAAATCGCACCGAGGAGATGAACCAGGAGACCGCGGAACTGGTCATTGACGCCCTGCATCGCCATCCCGAGATCGAAACCTTCGATATTACTGGAGGAGCGCCGGAGCTAAACCCCAGCTTCCCGTATCTTGTGACAGAGGCACGGCGTCTGAAACGGCATGTCATTGACCGCTGCAATCTGACCATCCTGTTTGTGCCGGGTAAGGAGCACCTCGCCGCGTTTCTTGCGGAAAACGGCGTCGAGGTCACCGCCTCGCTGCCCTATTACCTGGCCCAGCGCACGGATGCCCAGCGTGGCCTCGGCGTTTTCGACGAGAGCATCGAGGCGCTGCGCCTTTTGAACCGTCTGGGTTACGGCAAAGAGGGGACGGGCCTTCTTCTGAATCTCGTTTATAATCCGACGGGCGCGTTTCTGCCGCCGGATCAGGCCAGCATCGAGGCAGAGTACAAGAAAGAGCTTGCCGCGCGCTACGGAGTCGTCTTCAATCGCCTTTATACGATCACGAACCTGCCCATCTCGCGCTTCCGACATTTTCTTGAGCGCACCGGTAATTATGAGAAATATCTGAGCAAGCTCGCGGGGGCCTTCAATCCCGCCGCCGCTGAGAACGTGATGTGTCGAACGCTCGTCTCGGTCGGTTATGACGGCACTCTCTATGACTGCGACTTCAACCAGATGCTTGAACTTCCCGTCGAGGCGGGCGTCCCGCGCCATATCCGCGAATTTGATGCATATCTTCTATCGCGCCGCCACATTGTCACCGGCGAGCACTGCTTGGGCTGTACGGCGGGGGCAGGGTCATCCTGTGGCGGGGCAGTCACGTGAAACTATCCGGTCAATCGGTGCCTTGACACCGGTTCTGCCCCATGCTATTCTCACGGCGGTGGGTCTGTCAGTGACCGCCGCAGAATTTTTCTCCAAAAACCTTCGTATCCGGAATTATGCGTCCCAAAATATTCACCCTTCGTAACGCGCTCTTGCTCCTGGTTGCTGTCGGTGTTTTCAGCGGAATGGCCTACTGGCTGAGTGTTGGTGCCCCGTTGCCCGGAGCCGGGGTTCCCTCCACGGCAGGCAAGATCGTGTTCATTTCCGACCGGGGGGGGAAGTCGGATCTCTGGATGATGGATGCAGCAACCGGGGAGAACGCAGTCGCACTGACAAAGGATGCAGCGGCGGATCGCCAGCCCACACTGAATGCTGTGGGCAGCGAGGTGGCATTCATTTCCGAAGGACGCAGCGGCGGGGTGACGCCCCAGGTCTACACCGTGGATGCCAAGCCTGATGCGAAGATCCTCCCCCTGACGAATACCTCGGCGACCAAGGAACAGCCGCGTTACGGTCCAAAGGGCCGCGTTTACTACCTGGCCTCCGGGAAACTGTCCGCGACCGACCCCGCCAACCGGGAAACCGATCAGGTGTTCCCCGAAGCCGATGAAGTGAGGGCGCTGGCTGGCAACGAAAACACGCCGGGTATTCTCTCGACTGGCGGCATCGCGTCCGCGGCAGTATCTCCCGATGGAAACCGCATCGCCGCGGTCATCAAGACAGAGCGTGGTCAGGCGCTCCTCCTGATCACACCGGGACAGCATGCCGGTCAGGGCACACTGCTGGGAGTCGGAAGCCGCATCTTCTGCCAGTTTCTCGCCGATGGACGTCTGGTCGTCTCATTCGAGGATGGATCGCCGCTTGCCCAGGCCCAGATCATCTACAACAAGGAGCTGATCGAGGGGGGGGGCGTTGTCGCCGCGCAGCCGCTCAATGATCTCGAACTTCCGCTAGGCAGCTTCGCGATCGCCCTGTTCGACACCGAGGGTGTGGCGTCGGGTGCACTACCGCTTCCTTTCGGGCCAGACATAATCGCGGTCTCGCCGGACGGCAGCCGGATCGCGGTCGGTGTCTCGAAGCCTGCCTCCGGAAACACGAAAAAGCCTGCCTTCGTTGGGCTTGCCGTTTTGCCACTGGGCGAGAACGTGGCTCAGGGCGCTGGTCGGCTTTCCTCGGAGCCGGTAGACAGCATCACCTGGTCGTCGGATGGGTCGAGAATCGCCTACGGCTCGGCGGGGGACATCTTCTCCGTACCAGTTGACGGCAGTGCGCCGCCGGTGAACCTGACCAAGGGGCAGGGAGTAAGCAGCAGTCCGGTGTGGTCTCCCGCGAAAAGCCGAAAATAACGCGCGAGATCG